>CALGOD010000798.1 GCA_937957845.1 uncultured Nocardiopsis sp. | reverse complement strand
CGGAGGACGACGGCGACCACACCCCGAACCTCGTCCGCCCGCGAGGCGGGGGACCCCCGCGCCCCGGGGATTCCCTCACACCGCACACCCCACCGACTTCACCAAGAACCGCAAAAGCGCTGGTCATGTGCGCGTACGCTGGAAACCGGCGGGAGACGCAGGCAGACCCCGTCAACACCCCGGTGGCGCCCTCACTCCCGGTACCACCGCCAACACCCGTGACCGTTCCGGTGACGGGTCGGGATGCCATCCGGCATCCATCCGGTCACGAAGGCCAACCGGAAACGTGTGACGTGCGTCCTCAACCGAGGACATGCCCCCGTTTCCCCCGCCCCACTGGAGCATGCATGCACCCCGTGTCCCCGCGCCCCTTTCCGGCGCTTCCCGTCGGCGCCGCAGTCCTGGCGCTTCTACTCACGGCCTGTTCCGCGAGCGACGACACCCCGTCTTTGAACGAGGGTGCCGTCGACTCCGCCGAGGAGGCCGTCACCTCGCCCTCACCCAGCACGGAGCCCGAACCGGCCGGTGAACCCTTCACCGTCGCCTTCGGAGGCGACGTGATGTTCGAGGGCATGCTCGAACCGCGCCTGAACGATCCACAGAGCGCCCTCGCCCCGATCGCCGAACAGCTCTCGGCCGCCGACCTGGCCATGGTGAACCTGGAGACCGCCATCACCGAGGGCGGCACCCCCGCCCCGGGGAAGGAGTTCCTGTTCCGTGCGCCCACCAGCGCCCTGGAGGCCCTGTCGGCCGCCGGGGTGGACGTGGCCTCCGTCGCCAACAACCACGGCATGGACTACGGCACGGACGGGCTGATCGACACACTGGAGAACGGGGAGGCCTCTCCCGTCCACCTGGTCGGTGCCGGGCGCGACATCGAGGAGGCGTACACGCCCCACGTGGCCGAGGTCAACGGCCAGAGCATCGCCCTGTTCGGCGCCACCGACGTGTTGGACGACCACCTCATCGCCGAGTGGACCGCGGGCGAGGGCAAGCCCGGTCTGGCCTCCACCAAGGGCGAGATGAAGCAGCGGATGCTCACGGCCGTCTCCGAGGCCGCGGCCGAGCACGACAACGTCGTGGTCTTCCTGCACTGGGGCCTGGAAGGCGCGCACTGCCCGCTTCCGCACGCACCGACCCTGGCCGAGGAGCTGATCGCCGCCGGCGCCGCCGCCGTCGTGGGCGGCCACGCGCACGTGCTCTCCCCGGGCGGATTCATGGGTGACGCCTACGTCCACTACGGGCTGAGCAACTTCGTCTTCTACAACTTCAACGGTCCCACCGCCGAGACGGGCGTGCTCACCCTCACCTTCGACCAGGGCGCCGTGATCGAGGCCGACTGGGCACCCGCGCAGATCCAGGACGGTGTCCCCGTCCCCTACGAGGGCGCGGCGGCCGAGGAGGCCATGCAGACCTGGCTGAACATGCGCACCGAGTGCGGACTTCCCCTGACCGACTCCCCCACCGAGGTGCCGTAGGTCCGAGGCCTCGCACGCCGGGCACGGACCGCCCCCGTGCCCGGCGCGGGCCTCCGGGGCCGGACCGGGCACTCCTCCGTGCCGGGTCCGGCCCCGCGGTGATCAGGCGGAGGGCGATCGGCCGTTGACCCGGCGCGGCACGCCCAGCGGGTTGTCGTCGCGCAGTTCCCTGGGCAGCAGCGACTGCGGAACCGACTGGTAGGTGACCGGGCGCAGGAAACGCCGGATCGCGGTGGTGCCCACGGAGGTGTGCAGCACCGAGGTGGTCGCCGGGTAGGGGCCGCCGTGGGTCATGGCGTAGGTGACCGCCACCCCGGTGGGCCACCCGTTCCAGACGACCCGTCCGGCGACGGACGCGCCCAGCGCGAGCAGGGCGGGCGCGATCTCGTCGTCCTCCTCACCGTGCACCGTGACGGTGAGCTGCCCCTTGAGGACTCCCGCCGCCTCCAACAGCCGCCGCTCGTCGTCGTAGGTCACCACGAGGGTCGACGGGCCGAAGCACTCCTCCAGGAGGGTGTCGGCGTGCTTCACCAAGGAATCCAGGTCCGTGCGCAACAGCGACGGCGTCCAGTCGTCACCGGTCCGTTTCCCCTGCACCAGCACCTCGGTGGCCGGGTGGTCGGTGAGAGCGTCCAACCCGCGCACGAAGCCCTCGGTGACGCGCTCATTGAGCAGGGGGGTGGCGGCCCGCCCGGAGAAGTCCTCGATCAGCGTGTCGAGCTCGATCTGCTCGGGCAGGAACAGCACTCCGGGCTTGGTGCAGAATTGGCCCGCACCCATGTTCGCGGAGTCCGCGTACCCGTCGAGGATCTCCTCACCGCGGGCCGCGGCCGCCCGCCGGGTGACGAACACCGGGTTGACGCTTCCCATCTCCCCATAGAAGGGGATGGGGTCCGGACGTGAGACGGCGAGGTCGAACAGTGCCCGGCCGCCGGGAATGGAACCGGTGAAGCCGACGGCCCGGGTGAGCGGGTGGGTGACCGCCCTCTTACCGGCCTCCACCCCCTCCACCAGGGCGAAGGTCGCCTCGGGCGCCCCCGCGTCGGCGAGCGCGGCGACCACGATCTCGGCGGTACTCCTGGCCAGACGGGGGTGGCCGGGGTGGGCCTTGACCACGACGGGGCAGCCGGCGGCCAACGCGGAAGCGGTGTCGCCTCCCGCCGTGGCGAAGGCGAACGGGAAGTTGCTCGCGCCGAAGACCACCACCGGTCCGAGCGGGACCAGCAGGCGGCGCACGTCCGGACGGGGCGTCCCCCATGCGGGATCGGCCGGGTCCACGGCGGCCTCCAGGTAGGAGCCGTCCTCCAGCGTCTCGGCGAACAGGCGCAGTTGGAAGGTGGTGCGGCCCAACTCGCCACGGCAACGCGCCTCGGGGTAGTGCGCCTCCTCCATCGCGATCGGAACGAGGTCGTCGGCGGCGGCGTCCAGGGCGTCGGCCACGGCCCGCAGCATCCGGGCGCGCTCGGCCGGGGTGAGACCGGCCAGCAGCGGGGCCGCCGCTGCCGCCCGTTCCAGGACGTGGTCGAGTTCCTCCGGTGTGGTTTCCGGCACGGTGGTCATGGCTCAGCCTCCAGGAGGTGTGTACGCTGCGTCGACCCTGATACAACCATCCTAGAGCCGAAGTGGAAAGCGCTATCCAGCCGGGGTGGCGCCAAAGAGAAGGCAGCACCGCCGGCACCGCCGAACATCGACGGCCGTGACCGAGGATCACGGTGGAGCCGACCGTGGCCGTCACGGAGTCCGCCATCACGGCCCCCGCGCCCGCTTGGGGACTCAAGACCCGAACGAAAATGGAATTCGCCAGAACCAAGGGATTCCGAAAAGGCATCATAGGATCCGTGACGAGAAATTCCCGAAGCTCAGCGCCCCCGAAACCACGACAGTCCTCAGTCGACACGGGCGACGACCGCACGTCACGCGAGGGCCGCGGACGAGCCGGTGGCGCGCAGGACGAGCTCGCCTTCGCGCAGGCGCCCCTGCGCAGGCTGCCCGCCCAACAACGCAGCGTGCTCAGAGTCCAGCGCATGCTCGACTGCTGTGCCGAACTCCTCGACGAAATCGGCTACGACAACCTCTCCACCACCAGAATCGCCGAACGCGCCGGAATCGCCATCGGTTCCCTCTACCAGTTCTTCCCGGACAAGAAAGCCGTCACCCAGGCGCTCGGCCTTCGCTTCCTCGACCAGTTCGGCGCCCGTGTCACCGAGCGCCTCGCGGACGCCTCCTTCAGCCACTGGACCCACGCCGTCGACGCGGTCGTCGACGAGTACATCGACATGCACCGCCACGTACCGGGCTTTCGCAGCCTGCACTTCGGTGACGTCGTCGACCCCCGGCTCCTCAACGGCGGAACCGAGAACAACCACGTCATCTCCATTCGCCTGCGCAAGATCATCGTCTCCGTCACGGGCATTCCCGACGACGAAGAACTCGACAGGGCCATCCGCGTCGCCGTCGAAGCCGCCGACGCCGTACTCAAGCTCGCCTTCCGCGACGACGCCGAGGGCGACCCGGCCCTGATCGAGGAGGCCAAGTGCCTCGTCCGCAGTTACCTGTCCCACTTCTCCCAGCACAACGGAGGCGGCCATCAGTGGTAGCCGACGCCAGCACCTTCTCCCGCCCTGTGACCGGAACCGCGGCCGGAGTGCCCTACCTGGCCCTGCCACCCGCCGCCGGTGACACCCCGGCACCGCTCGTCCTGGGCCTGCACGCCTTCGAGCCGCCCCGCGCCGAGGCC
>CALGOD010000797.1 GCA_937957845.1 uncultured Nocardiopsis sp. | reverse complement strand
CCGTCGCAACCCGCGCAGGGACAGGAGAGGAGCAGGTCGAGCAGCGCGTCGAGGATCCGCCGCGCGGCGCCGGTGCGAGGGGGCCGATCGTCCACACCTCCAGCATCGGGGCACGCGATGGACGCCGCCGGCCCCTTTCGTCGCCTGTGGAGAACCCGTCCGTACTCGGAAGCGCCCCCGGCGGCTCAGCCGGGGAAGGTGGGCGAGCCGCCCTCCACCACGTTCTGCCAGCTGAGCGGGTCGGTGGAGACCCAGATGTTGCCGTCGTCGGAGCCGGCGACCAACGGCTGGCCGGGTGCTCCGGAGATGCTCACCATGCTCGCCACCGAGGTTCCGGCGCTGGCCGGCGGTGTTCCGCCGTCCAGGGACACCAGGAACGCCTGGCTCGTTCCTCCCTCACGGCTGCCCAGTACGACCAACTGGTCACCCGAGCGCCAGGAGACGTCGGTGACCTCCTCGAGCTCGCGGGCCAGGGTGACGAAGGAGCCCAGGGACACCCGCCCGTCCGCGTCCTCGACCACCCGACCCACCTGGAGTGAGCGCTGCCCGTCCAGTTCGGTGATCACCGCGGCGCGGGTGCCGTCCCGAGAGGTCTGGAACTGGACCATCGTGCTGCCGCGCAGACCGGACACGTCCACCCGGACCACCTCGTCACCGTCGCGCAGGTGCCACAGGGCCGTGGAGTCCGGTGCCGGGGCCGCCCCACCGAGGTGGGGTTCCTCCGGGTCGACCTCCTCCTCCGGTTCCTCCTCGTCGCCGTCCCCCTCGTCGATCTCCTCGAGCACCCACAGGTCACCGTTGACGTCCCAGGACAGTTCGGTGAAGGTCCCCTCCGTGAGGACCTCCCGGACCGGGGCGCCCGGAACCATCCCGCCCGTGACCACCTCGTCGCCACCGGCGGTGATCCCGGCGATCGTCTGCTCGTCCAGGGACACGGCGAACCGCTCCAGCTGCACCTCCCCCGAACCCAGCGGACCGGGAACCGGCTCGCTTTCGCCGGGGGCGCCGGTGTCCCAGTCCGACGCCGACCACAACTGTCCCTCGTGGGAGTAGTAGGCGCTGATGTCCGGTGTGGTCGCCCCCGGGCTCACCTCGTACCAGTAGCTGCTTCCCGGGCGCGGCCGGTCGGCGCTCTCGCCCTCGGCACCGGGGAAGTCCACCTCCGAACCGTTCACGGTGAGCGTGAACTCCTGGATCTCCGGCAACTGGCGCAGTGTCCAGGCGATCTGCGCGCCCATACCGAACTCGTCGGGGTCCTCGGCCGTGGTCACGCCGATCAGCGCCCGCTCGGAGTCCACCTCCAGGGTGGGGCGGGTCTGCTCGGAGAAGGCGGAGACCACGGCGGGCTCCAGCCATTCGCTGGGGCCCTTGATGAGCCTGCGCAGCAGATGCTCGGCCAGCCGGTCGTTGTTCACCGGCAGATAGACCGGGTCGGGGACCAGTGTGTTCTCGTCCGGGTTGAAGAAATACAGGTTGAAGGGACGGTGGGTGCGCTCCAGGTCCAGCTGGCTGAGGATGAGCTCCTCGGGCAGGTCCTGGATACGCCACTCGCCCTCGGGGTCGCCGTCCTGCCGCGCGAGGGTGAACGTCTCCTCGAGCAACCGCTCGGAGTCGCCGGGAACGTATCTTCCGTCCTCACCGATGGTGGCCACCAGCGAACTGCGCATCCGCACGGTGGCGGTGAGTCCGTCGGCGCTGATCTCGGCGTCCAGGTCGACCGTGTCCAGCTCGGGGAAGACCCTGACGGTTCCGTCCGGGGACCACTCCTCGCCGGTCGTGGGCATCATGTAGCTGCGCGCCGCCCCGTAGTCCTGTTCGAAGCTGCCCATGTCCTGGAGGAAACCGCTGACCAGACCCGACGGGTCCACGCCGGGTTGCGGACCGGCGGGCAGCAGACGCACATAGCCTCCGTAGGGATCCCCCTCGGAGTCGTTGCCGTCCCCGGGGACGACGGGCCCCGTCGTCGGGACGGTGGCGCAGGCCGCCATGGACACGCCCGCCACCGCCGCGGCCACGCCGACGCGCAGGGCGCGCTCCCAACGGTCCCGTGCGCTCATGACAGGTGCTCCTCGTCCTCACGCTCTTCGGTGTCCGCTCCGCCGCCCCGCGCCGCCGGGGCGGCGGGTCTCTCCGCCCGGGCCATCGTGCCGTTGCCGCCCTCGCCCTTGTCGTTGAAGGGGGTGAAACCACGTCCCAGTGCGATCTCCGGCGGCACCAGCGGCAGAGG
>CALGOD010000796.1 GCA_937957845.1 uncultured Nocardiopsis sp. | reverse complement strand
GTAGTAGAGGACGGTGTCGATGTTGACCACGAGGTTGTCCTCGGTGATCACCGGTTGCGGTCGTGAGCTGAAGACCTGCTCCCGCAGGTCGAACTTGGTGTTGACCCGGTCCACACCGGGGATGATGAAGTTCAGTCCCGGGTCGAGCGTACGAATGTAACGACCGAAGCGCTCGATGTTGTAGGCCCTCGCCTGAGGGACGATGCGGATCGCCGACAGGGCGACGGCCACGACGATGACCGCGAGGATGATGAGGGCGATGGTCGGTTCCATGTTCTGGCACCTGGCCTAGGTCTGGGGACGTGGCTGGAGCTGTTGTCAGGGCAGTGCTTCACGCGGGTAGACCACGGCTGTCGCTCCGTCGATCTCCACGACGTCGACGCGCGTACCCACCGGGATCACCAGGTCTTCGTCCATGCAGCGTGCGGACCACTCCTCTCCGGAGAGCTTGACCCTCCCCGTCTCCCCGTCGACCTCTCGCAGGACGACCGCGGAACGGCCGACGAGGGCCTCCGCACCCGACTTGGTGCCCGGACCGCCCCTCATCTGGCGCTGCATGAGAGGTCGCACGAGGTAGATTCCGGCCGCCGCGGTCACTATGAAACCGATGATCTGGACGGCCACCGGCACTCCGATGGCGCCGAGGAGGGCCGCGACCAGCGCCGCGACCGCCAGGAGTCCCAGCACGAACGTGAGGGTGAAGACCTCCGCGATTCCCAGGCCGAGGGCGAGGATGAGCCAGACCAACCAGGCGTTCATGTTCCTGCGACCCTCCCGCTACGTTCTGGGTGTTCCCTTACGTACCCACACAAGTCCGGCGGAGCACGCGATCGGGCACAGCGTTCTTCAGACGTGACACACGGACGCGGCTCCCGGTGATACCCACTGAGGGCCACCGCGAACCGCGTCCGTTCCGTGCGCTCTAACGTCCGCCGGAGAACTGGTAGACGAGCTGGTAGGTGGGCCGGTTCTGCCAGGCGATCGGCCACATGCCGATGCCGCCCACCGCCTGATGGATCACCGTGTCGGCGCACAGTTGGTCGCCCACGGCGCAGTGGTCGTCACCGGGGTAGACCTCCCCCGCCGGTGTGTCCGCGGCCTGGGCGAGGGTGTCCAGCAGAACGGTGCGGCAGGAGTCCAGGTCACCGCCTCCGCAGTAGGTCTCGCCCAGCGGCCCGTCGACCTGCCGTCCGAGCACCGTGCGCAGGTCCTTGTCCACGTACGACCACCAGCCGTACTGGAACGCCGACCCCCGGTGCGGCTGTCCCTGGTTCACACTGCCGGGTTCGCCGCCGCCGATCGAGCCCGAGGGCGACTCGTCCGTCTGCGCGGCGCGGGTGAGGGCGGTGTAGAGGTCACCGCCCAGTTCCGGTTCGAACTGGGCCTGGACGAGCAGCGGCCACCAGGCGTCCAGGGTGCGGATGGCGTTGGCGTAGGAGTAGTACCCGGCGTCGCGGAAGGGCTCGCGGCGCAGGGAACCGGCCTCGTTCCACAACCGCAGCTCCTCCACCACCGACGCCAGTGCGGGATCGTCCACGGGTTCGGTGCCGATGACCTCCAGCAGGAGCGGGAGGACCTCCTGGGCGCGCAGGTCGGCGGCACCGGCCTCCATCATCACCTGGGTGAGACTCGCGGTGGTGAACCGGTGTCCGCCGTCGACGAGCGCGGACACCCGACCGTCGAGCAGGTCGCCGCGGTGCACCGAGCCGGTCGACCAGCCGGAGGTGTAGCCCTGGGCGGGCTTGTTGTTCCAGTTGACGATGTAGTCGGGGTCGACCGCCTGGGGGTGGTCCTCCAGCGGGTGGTGGTCGGCGGCGTTGGTCTTCGGGTCCCAACCCGACCATCCCGAGCCGGAGTAGGCGTCGATGGGCAGATTGGGGTTGGTGCCCTCGGTGCGGACCGGGTTGTCGCCGGAGTTGACGAAGGCGATGTCGGTGTCGTCGACGTAGTGCCAGTTGAAGGCGTAGCCGATGTCCTCCGAGGCCCGGATGAAGTCCTGGGCCGAGGTGATCTCGTCGGGGTCGTTGAAGCGCTGGAACCCGATGATGGAGTCGACCTCGCGCATGTAGGTCGAACGCAGCGTCGTGAACGCGACGGGTTCGCCGTCCACGGTCGCGAACGAGTGCACCAGGCCGAACTCCGAGCGCAGTGAGGTCAACGTGTACCCGCCCTCGGGCGTACCGTCGGCGACCGTGGGCGACCACTCGTTGGCGACCTTCAGCTCCTCGAAGGGCACACAGTCACCGGAGCCGTCCACGTAGGCGCGCGAGGCGGTGGTGGGCGCCGAACCGTCGGTCTCGCACAGGCGGACCGCGAAGGTGTCGGTGACGTCCTGTCCGGCCGAGGTCGCGCTCCAGGCGTAGTCCACGCCGCGGCCCATCTGGACGTAGAAGCTCACCCCCGCGAAGGAGGCGCCGCGGGCGCTGATACCGGGCCCCTGGAGTTCCTGGAGCATGAGCAGCTGGGGGGAGAAGTAGCCTGTCTGGGGTCCCATCACGGCGACGGGATTTCCGCTCTCGGTGTGTTCCCCCGAGACCAGCAGGGCGTTGGACATGCCTCGAGGGTCCATGAAGCCGTCGGGCAGGACGCCGTCGTCGAACACGCCCTCGACCGCGGACAGATCGCCTTCGTCGACCATCCGCTGCAGTTCGTCCTGCTGTTCCTGCGGCAACTCCTCGACGGTGGGAGCCTCCGCCCCCTGCTCCGCTTCCGCCATGGTGGACGCCTGCGGCGCGGGCGCGTCGGCGGTCGCACCGGTACGCGCGGATCCGTGCTCGTCCTGGACGATGTCGTGGGGCTCGAGCGAACCGGGGTCGGGCAGGACCTCGCCCACCGGGTCCTCGGGTGTGCCGCCGTAGGGGAACTCTCCCTCGACGCTGACCACGGCCTCGGGGTCGTTCTCCATTCGCCAGGCGTCGTAGAGCTCGGTTCCCCTCTCGGCGCCGTAACGGTCCTGGAAGCCCGCCAGGACGAGGGCCGCCTGGACCTCACCGCCTCCGCCTCCACCGAAGATGCCGCCGACCATGGAGGCGATGCCCACCACGTCGGTCGGGGTGAAGTGCTCGATCCTGCCGGAGTTGGTGATGGCGTTCTTGTGCCCGGTCAGGACGTACTCGCCGGGGTAGTAGCGCCCTTTGTCCGCCTGGTCGATGTAGGTGTTGACACCCTCCAGGTAGGCCTCGACGTCGGCCATGGCCCGCGCACCGCGCTCACCGCTCGACGCGACACGGTCGACCTGGGCCTGCTTGTCCTCCTCGGTGTAGGGGGCGTTGCGCCACAGGTCCTGTTCGAGCCCACGGTTGCCCTCGGCACCGCCGGCGAAGGAGGTGAGCTCGCCTCGGCCGACCCTGCGCAACACGTCCATGAGGAAGAGGCGGTCCTCGGCCGCGGCGTACCCGGCGCCGAACATGGTGCCCTCGCGGGTGCTGCCGTGGATGTGCGGGATGCCGTGGTCGGCGTCCCGGGTGATGGTGACGTCCGCGCGCGGCCGGTACCGGCGGCCCACGTCACCGGGGTCGACCCCGAACGAGGCGTCGAGGAAGAAGTCGTCCAGTCCCTCGGTGGTGAGGCCGTCGTAGTGGTGGACGAGGTCGTCGTACATGTCCAGCTGGCTGGAGGAGTGGCGCGGCCGGGTTCCGAAGACCTGGTGGCCGAGGATCTCGACCAGGGTGGCGTTGCCGTTCTGTCCCGGGGCGAGGACGTCCATGCACCCGGCGGGCGCACAGTGGTCGACGAGGGGCGTGGGCGTGGCCGGAGGGAGCGGGGAGGCCTGGGCCGGGGAGGTGGGGAGGACCGCGACGGTGGTCGCGACCACCCCCAGCGCGGCTCCTGCGGCACCTGTGCGTAGCCATCGGGTGAGGGAGGGGAACACGAGCTGTCACCACCTGGGGGCGCGGGCGATGGATCAGCGGCATGCTATGCGCGACCGATGGATTGTGAAAGAGTTTCATGTTCTCTGGGGAAACCGAGATCGCACCGGCGAATCCGCAGGTTTGAAGTGATTCACATCACACGCAGCCCGGATGTCGGAACACCACACGCGACAGGACCGGAGAAGGGGATCGCGCGTGGCCACATCCGGCCAGAGACGCCGATCCACACCCCTCCACCTGGGAGGGAACATCACGGCCGCGGAAACGGAATGGACACGGGTACAGGGGAGTCGACCCTGGCCCTCCAGGTGCTTTGACACAATCACGGCATGAACCAGTATCCGAATCCCCACCCGGGCCAGGGCGAACCGTGGCACCAGCCCAGTGGCCAGAACCCCGGCTGGGGCGTTCCCCCCGAGCAGCACCACGGCGGCGCGCTCGAACCCTACGGCGGCTACCAGCCCGCGGTGCCCCCGCCTCCACCTGGCGAGGACGTGCCCCTCGGCACCATCGGCGAGATCGCGTTCTCCCAGCACACGGTGATCACTCCGGTGGGACGCTTCCCCATCAGGGGGACCGTGTGGACGGTCAACGACATGAGCCGGACCGACCGGTCGACCCCCACCTGGGCGGTGATCGTGGCGATCCTGGTCTTCTGGTGGACCTGCCTGCTGGGGCTGCTCTTCCTCCTGGTCAAGGAGGAGAAGACCACCGGACACGTCCAGGTCAGCGTGCAGGGCCACGACAAGCACTACACCACGTCGATCATGGTGACCCACCCGAGCATGGTGGGCCAGATCCACCAGCAGGTGAACTACGCCCGCAACCTCGCCTGAGCTCCGGCCCGGCTCGTCTTGGTCCTGGCGCCCTAGCCCGGGCGCCCTGATTCCGGCACCCCGACTCGTGGGCGGCCGCACCTTGCGGCACAGCGTGGACGCCCAGGGTCGTCTGGTCGCAACGCCCGGCCTCTGGGCCGGACCACCCACCGCGCCTGCGCCGGCGGGGTCGTGGGCCCCGCCGGCGGCGCGATCTGTAGGTCGACCTCCAGCCGAGCCCTTGTCGTCGATGCCCCCGCGCGGCCCGGTCCCACCAGGGCCGCACTCCCCCGAGACCCCAAGGTCGTGGCCTCTCCAGACCATCCCTGTGGACGAGGCCGCGTTCGAAGAAACCAGGGCTCACCCGAGGACTTCCTCTTCCGCCCTCGTCAACAAAGCCCCAAACTCCCCACCGACCAGGTTTATTACCCTCCGTAACAATAAATACAGAGGGTAACTAACGCTGGTCTCGGGGAGCCCGCATGCTGGTCGCCATGGTCACGCTGATGATCTTCGCAGGTCAGTGGTGGGCCTTCTGAACTCGCCCACGAGAACATCGCGAAACACCGGCGATACAGCGCCACACCAAGAGTTAATCACCGGTAACGTGGTGCACGAGGCCCATAGCGACCGATTTGGTGGAACGCGCGTGGTAACGAGAGACAACTACGAAACACCGTAGTTGGCGAGGCTTTGCCCTCCTGTGAGCGACATCTGACGAATACCCTAGAATGTCTGCCCGGGACGCCACCGGCGTCACCACAGGAACCATCCGACCGTAGGCATCGCCACCCAGCCCTGCCTCCGGCCCGCAGCACCCTCCTGTGATCAGCGGCGACAACGCGGCCATGTCACGCCACGGCGCGCGACAATTGAATCAGGCACCCGTAGCTCAGTGGATAGAGCACCGGACTTCTAATCCGACGGTCGCAGGTTCGAATCCTGCCGGGTGCGCCACAAACCCCCAGTTCAGAGGGGGTGAGCGAGTCGAACAGGCGAGGCTCGCGGCCCGGATCTGGGCCTGAAATGCTCCGTGTGTGCTCCGCAGTGCAAGGTTCAGTGCAGGTGGAGGAGCACCTCACGGAGCATTTTGCCGTTTCGTGATCCAGCGGGTGTTGGGACCGGAGGTACCGTGTACCTGCCCGCCAGCGCCCCACAGCCGCCCCGGCACCGCCTCCCACGGGCACCCGAACCCTGTGGAAGCGCCCAGGCTGCCCCTGATGCCCCGCAGTCCGCATACGGCCGTTTCCACTGAAACCTCTTACCTTGCAGGAACTCCTGCGCCACAATCGGTCACATGACCAAGCCGAGGTGGATCTAGGCAGCAGCGGTTACTATCGCGATCCTGACCACCATCATCCATGGCTTCTGCTGTCAAAGGTGATTGAAGGTCGGGTATCCCGAGCGCAAAGCGGCCACATCGATTCCAACGACAGCACCCTCCTTCCAGAGTGAGTCCACCCCTCGCAAAGACCGAGAGAGGATCCGAATGGCACGCGTGGTGATGGTGCACGGCATCGGCCAACAGCACAAAGGCGAGCACACACTCCTCACCACCTGGCACCCCGCCCTCCTCGACGGGCTCACCCGCACACAAATCGGCCCAGCTCTGGCACGCGAGGATGTCGCCATGGGCTTCTACGGCGACCTATTTCGCCCTCCAGGTCAACGCCTCGCTGTTGGGGACCCGCCCTACACCCACCAAGATGTAACCGCAGGACTGGAGACCGATCTACTCATGGCCTGGTGGAACGCCACTGCCCAGATCGACGACCGGGTCGTCCCACCGACCGCCACTACCCTGGCTAGGAGCCCTCACTCAGCCCAAAAAGCCCTCCGCGCCCTGTACGGCTCAGCCTTCTTCTCCCGGATCGGGA
>CALGOD010000795.1 GCA_937957845.1 uncultured Nocardiopsis sp. | reverse complement strand
ATGACCGCCCCCACGATGTGCCCGATCAGGTGCCTCCAGTGCACCAGGGCGGGTTCGATAGCCGGCCCGAAGGCGTAGCCCAGGCCGATCCAGACGCCGTTCCACACGGCCGACCCGATGACGGTGTAGAGGGAGAACCTCACCAGTGACATCCGCGCGATGCCGGCCGGGATCGAGATGAAGCTGCGGACCAGGGGCACGCAACGGCCCAACAGGACGGCCAGGCCTCCGAAGCGCTCGAAGAACCGCTCGGACTTGTGAAAGTCCTCGGCCTCCAACAGCGGGGTCCTGCGGACGAGCCACATCGTGCGCTCCCGGCCCAGGAGGGCACCGATCGCGTAGAGGCCCCAGGCGCCGACGAGACAGCCGACAGGGGCCCACACGATGGCGAGCCAGACGTTCATCTGCCCGGTGTAGGTGAGGAAGCCCGCACCGGGCAGGACGGCCTCGCTGGGCATGGGGGGAAAGAAGGTCTCGACGAGCAGGGCCACGCCCACACCGGGCTCGCCCAGGGTGACCATGAGGTCCAGAACCCACCCGATGAACCCCTCGTACTCGTGGAGGGACTCTCCCCCCGGTGGTGCTTCCGGGTTCGGGCTCGACATCGTCCACGGTTTCGTCGGCATCGAGGTTCCCCTCTCGTCGTTGACGGTTCCCGGACAGGGAAGGACGACACCGGGGCGAGGAAGGGGGAGTCCGCGACCTGGTCGCCCATCTTCCCAGGTGGACGGTGCCCCCGTCCCGTCATCGTCGGACGACGTGGCGAGATCTTCGATTTCGGGTGTCCCGCGGGAACCGCTCCGACGGTGCGGTGGTGCCCGGGCGGCGGTCGGCCCGCCGAGCGAAGCGTGGGGCCCGCGCCCGTTCGAGCACGCCGTGGGGTTTCCGGTCGGGTGGGGGCGGTCAGTACACCTGATGTGCAGGCCTTGTGCGTCAAGAGGGCGGCACCGGCCCACGAAGACGCGCAGAAACCCGTCGTCGCGGGCTTTCTGCCGGCAGCGGCGGTGCGGCCGGACGGGAGGACAGGATGAATCCGCGAGGACTGGCTCGGGCGCACGGCGTGTTCAACGTGCTGGGTGGCGCCTGGCCGCTGCTCCACCGGCGCAGCTTCGAAGCCGTCTTCGGCCCCAAGGCCGATGAGTGGCTCCAGTACACCGTCGCCGGTCTGCTGGTGACCAGCGGTCTCTCACAGATCCGCGCCTCCTGTAGCCCGGAGGGCGGGCGCCACGCGGCCCGCACCGGAATGAGCACGGCGGTGGTCCTTCTGACCATCGACCTGGTCTACGTGCCCAGGGGGCGGATCGCTCCGACCTACCTGCTCGACGCCCTGATGGAGGCGGGCTGGCTCATGGCCTGGTACAAGTGCGGCCGAGCGTCGGTGGGGGACGAAGACGGGCACTGAGGCGGGAGGCCGTTCGCCGATGAGCCGAACGGGACGCCCCGGGCCCTCCGCCGTATGTCGGAACCCCGACGTCCGGATGTCGAGGAAACGCTCTGCCGGGGCGTTCCCACCGGTGGTTGGGCACGGCGCGCGGGGGTAGGCGCCGGGGCATGATCGGACGCGTACTGTGGCAGGGCCTGGCGGCCGGGACCGCCGGGGCGGCGGTGATGACGCTGGCGGAGAAGGTCGAGCAGCAGATGACGGGCCGTCCCGACTCCCACGTTCCCGCTCGGGTCCTGGAACGTCTGACGGGGATGGCGGAGCGACAGGGGAGGCGGCCTCCGCCGATGAACTGGGCGATGCACTTCGGCCAGGCGGCGGTGCTCGGTGTGCTGCGTTCGGCCATGGCGCACGCCGGACTCCGGGGGCCGTGGTCCTCGGCGATGTTCACCGTCGTCAGGTTGACGAACGACCAACTCCTGGAGAACGCCACCGGGGTGGGGGCTCCGCCGTGGACCTGGCCGCGTCCCGAACTGGTCGTGGACCTGCTGCACAAGGCGGTCTACGGTTTCACCACCGGCATCGTCTCCGACGCGCTCGCAGCCCGCTCCGGCCCCGGACCCGGCCAGGAGCACGCGGGTGTCCTGCCGGGCGGGCACTCCGACGTCGGCCCGCTTCCCCGCGATCACTGAGGG
>CALGOD010000794.1 GCA_937957845.1 uncultured Nocardiopsis sp. | reverse complement strand
TCCTGTGGATGCGCCTCAAGCGGCTCCAGGGCTCGCACTTCGCCTCACCGGCGCAGTGTCGGATGGTGATCGACCTCGTCGCGGGCGGACAGCTCGATCCCTGTGTGACGAAGATCGTCCAATTCGACGAGATCGGACTGGCGCACCAGCTGATCCGCGACAACGCACAACCGCCGGGGAACATGTCCGCGCTGGTCAACGCACGTGCGGGGCAGACCGGACTCGATCTGTAGCCTCTGCTCCGCGATTGACTGACACCAGGCCAGAAACAGACATTCCTTCATAAACCTCACAAAAGCAACCTGGGGAAGTACGCCTCAACGGCGGTGTTCTTGCACGTCAGAGGTGCTTTCCCGGGTTCCTTCTCAGTGCTTCTTCGATTCTTCTGCCAAGCCCGCCGACCTTTGTTAGTCTGACGAACCGAACGACGGTTCTCGGTGGAAGTACAGGAATTGTGCGGGGAGTGCATACTTGTCGGCGGATGGGGTTTTGTTCCCGCCCGGCCCCCGCACATGCGGGGGCGCTCAGTCCTCGCCAAGGCGTTCCCCCGGCGTACGGGCACCCGGCTGCCACGGGTCCCGTCGCGGTCCTCGAGGTGGTCACCTCCCAGGTCGGGGCGGTGACGCGGGACCGCCGCCGATCCGCCCACCTGATACGAGGAGACGAGATTGTGGCAGAGGTGCCGTCGCCGCGAGACAGCCCCACCCCCCGCTTCGGCGGGGACGGACACAGACCATCGGCGGAGGGCGGGCAAGGAACCAGACGAGAGGGCGTGTTCCGCCGGGCCATCTCCCGCATGGTCAGGGCCCACGAACCCCCCTCACCGGAGACCGAGCAAGGAAATCCCGTGCATCATCCCGTGCATCCGCACTCGCAGGACCCTGGCCGTACCCCGGACAGGGGGCAGCACAAGTCCGATGACGCTCCCAAGAGCGGTAAGGCGGCGCGCGGCGGCGAGTCCGCCTCACCCGCCACCGGATCCTTCTCGGGCCCGACCGAGAACGGATACCGCCCCTCCGCCAGGGTGAGCGTGCCCAACCCCTACACCAAACGGCGGGTGAACGTCGACGAGGTCGACAGCGGAGCGACGCCCGTCGGCCAGTGGCGGGGCGTCGGCCTGAACGAGCCCGAACCACGCTCCTCCCACATCCCGGCCACCACGGACACCATGACTGACACTTCCTCCGAGCGCCCGGAGCCGACCGAGAAGCCTGTGGCATCGACACAGGCGTCCGCAGCGAACCCGGCCGCCGCAGCCCAGCAGTCCCCGCTTACACAGCCCGCGCCCGCACGGACCGAGCCCCGGAGCCCCGAGGCCCCCAGGCCCGAACCTCAGGCCGAGGACCGGCAGGACGAGGCGGTGTCGCCTCCGACCCCACCGCAGCCGTGGGCATCGGCCGAGTCCGATGGGATCCGAGCAGAGGGCCGAAGCGGCGCACAGCCGCAGGCGGGGCCCGACACGACGTCCCAGGGAGAGCAGTCGAACCGGCAACCTCCGCAGGCGCCCACCTGGAGCGCCCACCAGCAGCACCACCAGGCATTCCCGCCTCATCCGGACCGGCAGGGCTACGCGCCCCCACCAGGGCCGGCCCAGCACCACGCCCCGATGGGCCATGACCCCTACACCGCGCACGGCGGTCCCTACCCACAGGCTCCGGGCATGCCCTACGGCGGTCCGCCCCACTGGCAGGACCAGAACCCCCACGCGCCGCGTTCCGAGGGCTACGCGCCCGCGCCTCAGCAGCACGGCGGTTACGCCCCCCACCCCCAGGGTCCGCCCGTCCCCTACGCCCCGCAGCAGCCGCACTACCAGCCGCAGCCCGCGCCCTATCCGGCGCCGTACCCGTCCCAGCCCCTGGTCACCTACCAGAGCGCCTACCCGGCGCCCTTCCAGCCGCCCGGCTACGTCCTGCACGGTCAACCGGTCTTCTACACGGGCCAGTACAACCCCTACGGACAGCCGGTCCAGCACGTCATCGTGCTCGCCGCCGGACAACAGCCGCAGGTCATCAGCGCCGAGTCGGCCAGTACCCTCCTCGCCGAACTCTCCGAGTCGGGTGGTGACGCGCGCGAGGGCCGCGCCCTTCCCCACGCGGAGCGGGAGGCCGCGCCCGACGACGAGGAGGGCGAGAAGGCCGCGGCCCCCGAGGCCGGGACCGAGCCGGAGGAGCAGCGGGCCACGTCCGTTCCCGAGACCGAGGAGGAGCCCGAGTCCGCGGCCGAGGCGGTACAGGACCGCAGCGTGGCCGCCGAGGTCGACAAGAGCGGGACGGGGGCCGACGACGGACTGCTCAACGAGGCACTCGCCGGTCTGGCCATGCGCGACCTGTCGCTCGTGGACGCCCTGCTGGAGATGGTCGAGGAACTGGAGACCGAGGCCAAGGACCCCGATCTTCTCGACAAGCTCTTCCAGATCGACAACTTCGCGACCCGTATGCGGCGCAACGGGGAAAACTTCCTGGTGCTCACCGGACACGACGGCGGAGAGTCCGACGCCCACGACGAGATCGTCCCTCTGCTCGACGTGGCCCGTGCGGCGACCTCCGAGACCAAGGACTATCCCAGGGTCCGTCTGGGCAAGATCCCCCAGACCTCCATCACCGGTATGGCGGCGGACGACATCAGTCACCTGCTCGCCGAACTCCTGGACAACGCCACGGCCAATTCCCCCGAGCACTCCCAGGTCGTGATCAGCGCCCAGGAGCTGAACGACGGCCGCCTCATGATCGTCGTGGAGGACGAGGGGGTGGGCATCCCCGAGGCGCAACTCGGTGAGCTCAACCAGCGTCTGAGCGGTGAGCCCGTACTGGACGACACCGTGCCCCGACACATGGGCCTGTACGTCGCCAGTCGGATCGCGGAGAAGCACGGCCTGGAGACCCGGCTCGAATCACGCTCCTTCCGAGGGGTGAGCGCCTACACGATCATCCCCAAGGAGCTTCTGCGCGTGGCCACTCCGCGAACCCCCGGACAGGCCCGTACTTCGTCCATCCCGGCGAGTGCCCCGGCCGCGCCGATCGTTCCCGCCAGGCCGACCACCCCGGTGAGGCCCGCCGCCTCCGGACCCTCCTCCAACGGTGTGGCCAGGCCCCCTTCCAACGGTGCGGCCAAGCCCTCGGCGGGAGGAAGCTCCGCGGTCACCGCCGCCGGTCTGCCTCGGCGCAGTGCCACCCCGCACGGATCGCCGTTGCGGATGATGCCGCGTCCCGGGCAGACGCCCGAAGGTCCGCCCAAGGCCCGCCAGGACACCCCGCCCAAACTGACCGGTGAGGCCCGGGCGAAGCAGATCCACGACGAGCTCGGCGACTTCTTCGACGGTGAACGAGAAGCGCGAGAGGGATCGGACGAGCCCAAGGGCGACAAGAAATGACGGACTCCCACACGACCACGGGTGCCTCCCTCGGAGGGCCCTTCCAGATCCCCCAACGAAAACGACACTCGGCCCAGGCAGGTAAGGCACAGCGATGACTGAATCCGTGAACGACAGTGTTGAGAACTTCTCCTGGCTCATCGACCGGTTCGTCCGGGACGTGCGCGGGGTCGAGCACGCCGTCGTGGTCTCCTCCGACGGCTTGGTCCTGACCCACTCCAGTGATTTCCCCGAGGAGCACGCCGAGCAGCTCGCGGCCATCGCCAGCGGCCTGCACAGCCTGGCCGTCGGTGGTGCGAGTCTCTTTCAGCGAGGCGAGTGCGAGCAGCTGCTCGTCCGCTTCAACCACGGACATCTGTTCATCATGGCGATCAGCGACGGTTCCTGCATGGCGGTCCTCACCGCTCCGGGTACCGAGCTCAAGCTCGTCGGCTTCCAGATGACCAAGCTCGTGGAGAACGTCGCCCATGTGCTCACGCCGCAGCTGCGATCGCAACTGCGCGAGGTCATCCAGAACTGACGACGGTGACCGAAACCGTTCGGGAGGAAAGGTTGCCTCGGCTATGAGCTTCCGCAGGCGAAGGAGTAACCGTGTCCGCCCGTTCACCTTCACCGGTGGGCGGACGCGGTCACGGCATCCGCTGATGGTGCAGACCCTGGTTTCGACGTCCGAGCCCGGGCAGGAGCCTCCCAGCACCCTCATGCCGGAGTCGATCAACATCTACAAGCTGTGCCGGGAGACCCGGTCGCTGGCCGAGGTCTCGGCCGAGCTGAACATCCCACTGGGCGTCACCCAGGTCCTGATCAGTGACCTGGCTGAACAGGACCTGGTGTACATCCACCCGACCATCACCGGTAGCAGTCCATCGGAAAACCAGGTTCTGGAGAGGGCTCTTCGTGGTCTCGAACGACTTTTCCAGTGACAAGCGGTCCAATCGCAAGAAGATGTCGAGCAAGATCGTCATCGCCGGTGGCTTCGGTGCCGGCAAGACGACCTTGGTGCGCTCGGTGTCGGAGATTCCGCCGGTCACGACCGAGGCGATCATGACCGAGGCCAGCATCGGTCATGACGACACCTCGATCACACCAGACAAGACGACCACCACCGTCGCGATGGACTTCGGACGCATCACCATCGACGACGAACTGGTCATGTACATGTTCGGAACACCGGGCCAGGCGCGTTTCTGGTTCATGTGGGACGATCTGGTCCGGGGCGCCGTGGGCGCCGTCGTCGTGGTCGACTGTCGAAGGCTCGCCGATTCCTTCGACGCCGTCGACTACTTCGAGACGAACAAGCGCATCCCCTACATCGTGGCGCTGAACAAGTTCGAGGGCCGCCTTGACTACACCTCCGAGCAGGTACGTGAAGCGCTGGAGGTCAGTCCGGAGGTGCCCATCATAGATCGGAAGAGCACACGTCTGAACTCCAGTCACAAGACGGAATCTC
>CALGOD010000793.1 GCA_937957845.1 uncultured Nocardiopsis sp. | reverse complement strand
CTTCTCGGGGAGGGGAGAGAGGTCCCTCAGGCGCGGCGCACGTAGCGGCCGCCGGGTTCGCCGACGACCTTGCCCGCCTCGACGATGCGGGTGCCACGCAGGAACACGTCGGTGACGCTCGCGCCGATCTCCAGCCCCTCGAAGGGGGTGTACTCCTGGGTGGACTCGGAGTCCTCGGCGCGCACCGTCCAGGAGGTGGTGGGGTCGACCAGCGCGATATCGGCGTCGTAACCGGGAGCGAGGGTGCCCTTGCTGGTCAGCCCGTAGCGCTGGGCCGGATTCCACGAGACCAGGCGGGCGATGGCCGGGTGCGACAGGCCGCGGCGGCGGCCCTCGCCGACCAGACCGGGCAGCAGGTACTCGGCCCCGCCGAATCCGGATTTGGCCAGGAAGACATCGTTGCGGTCGGCACCGAACTTCATCTCGTCGCGGCAGCAGGCGTGATCGCTGACGACCCAGTCGACGTCACCGGCCAGCACGTGCTCCCACAGGGCCTCGACGTCGGAGCGCGAACGCAGCGGCGGGTTGACCTTGCCGCCCACGGGGTCGCCGTTGTCGATGTCGACCAGCAGGTGGGCCAGGGTCACCTCGCGTCGGAAGTCGATGTGGGGGAAGGCCTTGGCCATGGTCATGGCGGCCTCCATGGCCTGGGCCGAGGTCAGGTGCAGCAGGTTGATGGTGGGCAGGTCCGTGGCGTGCGCCAGGTAGGAGGCGATGGTGATCGCCAAGCCCTCCGAGTGCGGGGGACGGGAGGCGCTGTAGGCGCTCAGGCCGGTCAGCTTGCCCTCCTCCTGCACCATCTTGGTGTAGGCGGACATGATCTCGGCGGTCTCGCAGTGCAGTGACAGGGAGAGCCGGTCGGCGATCTCGGGGTGGCGTTCACGCACACCCTGCAGCGCGCGCATGACGAATTCGAAGTGGGCGAGGTCGTAACGCTCCCCGGGCGGCGTCATCAGGAACGAGGCCTGGTCGTCCGAACGCCCGTGCAGTCCGTAGCCACCGTAGAACATGAAGATCTTGAACGAGGTGACACCGAACTTGTCGACCAGTAGGTCGAGCTCGTCCAGGTGGCTGTTCTGCATCGGCGCGATGTGGTACGCGTAGTCGATGTGCGCGCGGCCTTCGGACAGGGAGAGTACCTCGGGGAAGAAGTCGGTGTAGGGGCCGCCCTTGTTCAGGTAGTACTGGCCGGTGCGGATGTAGGTCAGACCGGCGGTCACACCGCCCTGGGCGGCGGCGCGGCTCTCGTTGCGCACGTCCACGTCCAGGGGGTTGTAGATCCCCCAGTGCTGGTGGGCGTCCACCGCGCCGGGGAAGGCCAGGCGACCGCGGCCGTCGATGACCTCGGGGGCCAGGGAGGTGTCCAGGCCCGGCGCGACCTGCGCCACCTGACCTCCTGCCACGGCGATGTCGCCCTCCTCCACCGTGTCGGTGTCGGGGCGCACGATCTTGACGTTCTTGATGATCGAGTCGAATTCGAACTCGGACACGTTGATCCCCTCTCAGGAACTCTTCTGGACCGGGGAGACACCCCGGCAGTGGTCGGCCGCGAGCACGGCCAGGCCCAGGGCGGGAAGAAGGCCGTTGCCCGCCATGTAGCCGCCCGCCCCGTGGCCGGAGATGCCGATGGCCGCTCCGCCGGAGGCGTACAGCCCGGTGATGGGTGAGCCGTCCTCGCGCAGAACCCGGGCGTCACCGTCCACGACCAGGCCGCCCTGGGTGTGGAAGAGGGCGGGTTCCACGCGTACCGCCCGGTAGGGGGCGCGCAACGGCGCCTCCCAGTCCAGGCGGCCGAACTCGTCGGAGCCGCTCCCCGAGGCGCTGTGGGAGGCGCGGTCGAGGGTGTCGGCGAGCGTCGTGGCGGGGAGACCACAGGCGGCGGCGAGCTCGGCCGTGTCGCCGGCGGAGAGGACCACCCCCTGGCCCACGGTGTCGCGGTAGTCCCCGAAGGACAGGCACAGCTCGTGCACCCGCTCGTCGAAGACGATCCACCCGTCGGCTCCGGGCTGGGCCGCCAGTGCCGCGGCGTACTCGGAGTAGCCCACCGTCTCGTCCCCGAAACGGCGGCCCTCGGTGTTGACCAGTACGCCGCCGTGCATGATCGTGGCCCAGCCCACGAGGGTCCCGGCGCCGCGGGCCAGAGCCGCGTGTCCCTGGTAGGCGTCCAGGTAGCCGGTCGCCGCGCCGAGTTCGGCACCGATGCGCAGGGCGTCGCCGCGAGAGTGCTCGCCACCGTGGTAGGTGGCCTCGGCGATCTCGGGCATCAGTTCTCGGACCGCGTGGCCGTCGGCCCCGTAACCGTTGCACGCCAGCAGCAGGGACCGGGTGGGGATCTCCTCCGTGCTCCCGTCGGGATACTCGGCGATCGCCGCGCACACCCGGTCCTGATGGGTGCGCACGCCCACCAGACGTGCCGGCATGAGGAAGTCGATGCGCGGGTGTCGCCGCGCCCGCGTCACCAGGTGGTCCAGCATCTCCGCCCCCGTGCGGGAGGGGACGGTGTGGCAGCGCGTGACGGAGTGGCCGGGATAGGAGATATCGGTGGCCAGCTCCAGTGGCAGGTCCAGACCGTCGGCGAGCCAGGTGACCAGTTCGGCGCTGAAGGAGGTCAAGGCGTCGGCCAGAACGGGATCGGCCCCGCCGTCGGTCTTGGCCATCACGTCGGAGAAGAAGGTCCGGGCGGAATCGTCGACCCCCGCGTCGCGCTGCCAGCGTGTTCCCGCTCCGGGGATCATCGCGGTGGACATGGAGGTGTTGTTACCGCGACGGAACGTCTCACTGGCCTCGATGACCAGGACGTCCAGTCCGGCCTCCGCGGCGCGCAACGCACCCGCGAGCCCTCCACCGGCGCCGGCCACGACCAGGTCGACCACCGCCTCCTGTGGGGGCGCGGAGTCCTCTGTCGGGCTCACGGTCGTGCTCCCGTGCTCAGCGCCGACGTGTCGGCGGCGGTTGCCGCTCCGATGGGTTCTCGCATGCCTACCTTCCCGGCATCGATCGGATCGATGTTTCGACTATGGGAACACTTCTGTGCCTGTCGAAGATGTCACCCCCGACCCTCGGGAGTCAAGATACCTCAGGAAATAGCTGGTAGATGTGCTCCTGTCGGGCATGCCCGTTGAGGTGACCATTGCGATGTGGCTCCATAAGTGGAATCATGTTCCTGTGAGTGAAACACGGGGTGTTCGTGTCGCTCCATGAGACCGAGAGCTCAGCGACCCCGACGGACCCCGCATCCCCGCCCCCGACCGACGCGGGAGCCGAAAGGACCACCCTGGTGGACAGTTCCCACACCGGCCACACCGGACCGACCCCTTCGCCCACCTCCGGGGCGCTGAAAGACCTGGTGGTGCTGGACATCGCCACCCTGTTCGCCGGTCCCATGGCGGCCACCATGCTCGGCGACTTCGGTGCCGAGGTGGTCAAGATCGAGCACCCCGACAGGGGCGACCCCGTGCGCACCCACGGCGCCTCCAAGAACGGCATCGGCCTGTGGTGGAAGATGCTCGGCCGCAACAAGAAGTCGGTCGACCTCTACCTCGGATCGGAGGAGGGGCGTGAGGCGTTCAAGAAGATGGTCGCCGGGGCCGACGTGGTCATCGAGAACTTCCGCCCCGGAACCCTGGAACGCTGGGGCCTGGGCTACGACGTGCTCTCCGAGATCAACCCGCGGCTCATCCTGGCCCGGGTCACCGGGTTCGGTCAGTTCGGCCCCCACGCCAAGCGGCCGGGATTCGGCACCCTGGCCGAGGCGATGAGCGGGTTCGCCGCCATCACCGGAGAGCCCGGCGGCCCGCCGACCCTGCCGCCCTTCGGGCTCGCCGACGGCATCGCCGCCCTCACCACGGCCTACGCGGTCATGACCGCGGTGCACGCCCGCACGCACACCGGGCGCGGCCAGGTCATCGACCTGGCCATCACCGAACCGATCCTCACCGTCCTGGGTCCCCAGCCGACCGTCTACGACCAGCTCGGCATCGTCCAGGAACGACTGGGCAACCGCTCCTCCAACAACGCGCCCCGCAACACCTACCGCACCGCGGACGGCAGTTGGGTGGCCATCTCCACCAGCGCCCAGAGCATCGCCGAGCGGGTGATGCGCCTGGTGGGACGGCCCGACCTGATCGAGAAGCCCTGGTTCGCCTCCGGGGCCGAACGCGCCGAGCACGCCGACGAACTGGACGAGGCGGTCGGCGGGTGGATCGCCCAGCGCGACCGCGACGAGGTGGTCGCCGCCTTCGAGGAGGCCCAGGCGGCGGTGGCCCCCATCTACGACGTGCGCGACGTGCTTCAAGACCCCCAGTTCCAGGCCCTGGACACCATCACCACCGTGGAGGACCCCGAGTTGGGGCCGCTGAAGATGCAGAACGTGCTCTTCCGCCTCTCGGAGACCCCCGGACGGATCCGCAGCACCGGACCGGCCCAAGGCGCGGACACCGCCGAGGTCCTGGCCCGCTTCGGGGTCGACTCCGAGACGATCTCGCGTCTGACCGGGGAGCGGTCGTGACCGGCGCGGGGCCGGGAGAACGCGCACCGCGCAGCTGGCTCTACGTACCGGCCACCCGACCCGACCGGGTGGAGAAGGCCCTGGCGGGCGAGGCCGAGGCGGTCATCGTCGACCTGGAGGACAGCGTTTCCGCCCACGCCAAGGAAACGGCGCGCAACACCGTCCTGGACCTGGCCGAGCGTGTCCGGCGCCCCTTCCACGTGCGGGTCAACGACCTGACCGGCCCCTGGGGGGCACACGACCTGAGCGCCCTGGCCGGCGCGCCCGTGGCGGGCGTGCGCCTGCCCAAGATCGAGTCCGCCGACCAGGTGTT
>CALGOD010000792.1 GCA_937957845.1 uncultured Nocardiopsis sp. | reverse complement strand
CCCTCCCGGCAGCTCCACCGGGGTGACCGGGCCCTGTTGGTAGAGCTCCTCCCGGTGGTCCTGGATGTCGTCCGGATAGGGGTTCAGGAAGGGGACGTCGGCGTCGTCGATGCAGCGTACGGGGCAGGACATCAGAATCCTCCTAGGGGGGATGCGGCGGTGAAGGTGACCGGCAGGGAGACCACTCCCCTCGCCCAGGGGGACGGGCGCCAGCGCACCTCTTCCGGGGGGATGGCGAGTTCGATGTCCGGCAGGCGGTCGAGGAGCACCTCGATGCCCGTGGTCGCGATGAGTTCGGCGATGCCCTGGGCCGCGTGGGGGCAGGCGTGCTTGCCGTGGGAGAAGGACAGGTGGGCGTGGTTGGCGCCCGCCCGTCCCGGGTCGGGGTCGCGTACGCGGGGGTCCCTGTTGGCGGCGCCGTAGCCGAGCATCACCAGGTCGCCCTGGCGGATGAGCCGGCCGGCGAGCTCCACGTCGTGGGCGGCGTAGCGGCCCGCGTTGATCTGGGAGGGGGAGTCCTCCCACAGCACCTCGGCGAGGGCGTCGCGCACACTGCTGCGCGCGCCGGAGAAGGAGGCCGAGAAGCGGTCGTCGGTGAGCATCAGGCGCAGTGCGTTGCCGATCCACTCGGTGGTGGGCTGGTCGCCTCCGCCGAGTATCCCGATGAGTTCGGCGGTGAGCTCCTCGTCGGTGTAGCCGAGGGGGTCGGCGACCAGGTGCGAGATGACGTCGGTCCCGGGGACGGCCCGGCGCGCGGCGATGGCGGCGCCGAAGCGTCCGACGAGTTCGGTGTAGGCCTCGAAGACCTCCGGTCCGGAGGAGTCGAAGAGGGCGCTCATCGCCTTGGCGAGCGCTCGGACCTCCTGGTCGTCGAAGCCGTACAGCCGGCCCAGGACCAGGCTCGGTAACCATTCGGCGTACTGGGTGCGCAGGTCGGCGCGGCTGTCACCGCAGAACTCGTCGATGAGGCGGTCCGCGAACCGGGTGACCACGGTTCTGAGCTCGTGGGGAGGCGCGGAGTCGAGCGCGGCCCCGACCGCCGCGGAGCGCCGTCGATGGTCCTCCCCCTCGGCGAAGAGGAGGTTGGGCATCGGCGCCAGGACCATCTGCAACGGCGACTCCGGGGGAAGACGGTCCCACCCGTTCCAGCGTGTGGAACTGCGTGCGAACACCGAGGGAGTGCTGAGCACGTGGTGCAGTTCCTTGTAGCCGATGACCAGCCAGGCGGGGATGTCCCCCTCCAACAGGACGGGCACGACGGGGCCGTGTTCACGGTGCATCCACGCGTGGAAGGCGGCGAGATCGGCGGTGAAGCGAACGTCCGACAACCGGACGGGTTGAGCGTTGTTCACGGTCATCCTCGGGGCGGTGAAGGGGGGTGGCCGCGGTCCGCGCGTCACCGGGCCTGCGCGGTCACCAGGGAGCGGACGTGCTGTACCAGGGCGATGAGGACCTTCTTGGCCGATTCCCGTTTGCGGGCGTCACAGCGCACCAGGGGGATGGCGGGGTCCAGGTCCAGGGCCGCGCGTATCTGGTCCAGGGTGTGGTCGGCGTCGCCGAAGTCGTTGTGGGCGACGACGAAGGGGGTGCCCTGGGCCTCAAGGCGGTCGATGGCGTACCAGGAGTCCTCCATGCGCCGGGTGTCGATCAGTACGACCGCGCCGAGCGCCCCGGAGAACAGGCGGTCCCACAGGAACCAGAAGCGCTCCTGGCCCGGGGCGCCGAAGACGTACAGGACCGAGGTGGCGTCCAGGGTGATACGACCGAAGTCGAAGGCGACGGTGGTGGAGCTTTTGCCCTCCACCCCGGAGAGGTCGTCGACGCCGTCCCCGGCGCGGGTCATGGTCTCCTCGGTGTTGAGGGGTCGGATCTCGCTGACCGAGCGGACCAGGGTGGTCTTGCCGACGCCGAAGCCTCCGACGACGGCGATCTTCAGGGCCTGCTCTGTGGTGGCCGGCAGGGGGGCGGGAGCGGGTTCAGGGCTCACTGAGGGTCCGTGCGTCGGTGAGGGGGATGCGGAGGGCTCATCAGAGGTTGTGGAGTGCAACGAGCACCTTTTCCAACACGTCCGGGGAGGCGAGGGGGCGGGCGGGGGACGGCGCCGGCCGGGGGTGGCGCGCGGTGATCTGCCCGGTGTCGAGCAGGTCGGTGAGCAGGATGCGTGTGATCGCCACGGGCAGGCGCAGATGGGCGGAGACCTCCACCACGGCCGTCGGGCTGCGGCACAACCGCAGGATCCGGGCGTGCTCGGACTGCATGCCGGGAACGGGTTCGCTCTCTGCCACGATGAGGGCCACCGCGTCCAAGGATTCGTCCGCCCCGCCGCTACGGCCCGAGGTGATGACGTAGAAGCGGTCGGGGCCCTCCTGCTGATGGGGGCGGATCATGCCGATCCAGCGGAGGCGCGGGGCGGGGTGGACAGATACTCGCCCATCTGCTCGACCAGTTCGTTCATGTTGTGTCCGACCAGGCCCGGGTCGGCCTCCTCGGAGGTGATGACGGCCAGGTGGGCTCCGTGCCCCGCCTCGACGATGAACAGCAGTCCACCGTAGAACTCGGCCATGGCCTGGCGGACACCACCGGCTCCGTCGCCGAACTCCACCGACGCGCTGTGCGCCAGGCTCTGCACTCCTGCGGCGATCGCGGCGAGGTGGTCGGCGCTGTCGGTGCGCAGACCGGCGCTGTGGCACAGTTTGAGCCCGTCGCGGGAGAGCACGAGGGCGTGCCGGGTGCCGGGCGTGCGCTCCAGCAGTCCTTCGAGCAGCCAGGTCAACTTGTCGAGGTCCATCATGCGTCCTTATCCGGTCGGCCGCTCACCGCGGAACGGAAGGCGCCGAACCCCTTCGGTGAGGTGGCGGGAACGTCCGTGCGGGGAGTGGGCCTGCTGCTTTCAGTGGCCGCGAGGGTCTGGCCGCGGCGTCGCTGAGGAAGTCCGTTGGCGTCCGAGGCGGAGGTGTCCTGGGTCGACTCCGGGGAGGGGGACGGAGTGGCTCCCATGGAGGCTCCCTGCTCGGAGGCTTGGGCGTGCGGGGTCGCCCGTGAGGGGGCGGATTCGCCGGCCTGGAGCCGCGTGGTCGCGGACTCGGAGGAGACGACGGGCGCGGGGAGGGGCTTGATGAGCTTCTGGGGAAGAAGCATGATCACCGCGGTACCGCCGCGTGAGGAGGGGCGGAAGGAGACCGAGAGGTCGTAACGGTGGGCGATCTGCCCCACGACCG
>CALGOD010000791.1 GCA_937957845.1 uncultured Nocardiopsis sp. | reverse complement strand
TCGGAGGTGCTCGAACGCGGCGCGTACCTGTCCCTGTTGGGTGAGCACCGCGAGGCCGACGTGGACCGCGGCGAGGCGGCACGGGTGGCCACGGACACCCTGGCCGAGATCGCCGAGACCGCCGAACACGAGCAGAACGAGGCGGTGGAGGCCGCGGACGCCGCGCGGGAGGAGGCCGTGCGCGCCGTCACCCAGCAGGAGGAGACCCTCGAGGTGCTGTTGGAGGAACAGACCCGGCTGGAGGCCGAACTCGCGGAGGGACTCGATTCCAGGGCGGCGGAGCGGCGGCGCGAGGAGGCACTGCGCGGAGCACGTGCGGCGGCCGGTCCCCCAGGGGATGACGGCGTCGGAGAAGAGGGGGGTGACACGAGGGTGAGCACCGCGGACGTCACCGTGGACGAAGGTCCGGGCTCCGGCTGTACCGGTGCGGACGTGACCGTCCACGCCAACGGACACATCCCCGAATCGCTGCTGTGCCCACTTCCCCAAGCCGGCGAGCGACTGAGGGCCGACGCGGCCGCGGCCTTCATCGAACTCGACGGCGCCTACCGGAAGGCGTTCGGCAGACCGATGTGCGTCGCCGACTCCTACCGGCCCTACCACGAGCAGGTACGCCTGTTCCGGGAGATGGTGCCGGGTATGGCCGCCGATCCGGGGACCAGCCGGCATGGGATGGGTCTGGCCGTGGACCTGTGCGGCGGGGTGAACCGGTCGGACACCCCCGAGCACGAGTGGATGCTGGCCAACGCGCCCCGCTACGGCTGGGACAACCCGGTGTGGGCGCGCGGCGGATACGAACCCTGGCACTGGGAGTTCGACGCCTCCTGAGTCCCCGCTCCCGCTCAGACCTGGGAGCCCACCCGGACCTCGAAGGAGCCCAGGCCGTCGGCCTCCACGAAGAGCTCGTCGTCGGCCTCCAACGACGGTGTGGCCACCGGCAGCAACGCCCGAACGCCCTCGAGACCCGACACCAGCCACTCATGGGCGGGGTCGACCATTCCACGGGCCGCCTCCCGCTCGTCCACCGAAGCGGACAGCTCCAGCGTTCCCCCCACCACCTCGTCGGCGGTGGTCAGCACGGGCCCCAGGTTCAGCTGTATCGGTCGTCCCTCTCCGTCCAGCCACAGACAGGCGGGGGTGTAGGCGCTCGCCGGCCCCTCTCCCCCGGCGACGGCGGCCACTCCCAACCGGGCCGTACGCGCGCCGGAGGGCACCGCGTCGTCCGCGCCCCGCACCAGTTCGGGTCGGATCCGCCACACGTCCTCGCCCGCGCGCACCGGGACCGGGGAAGTCGGAGCCACCGGCGCGCACATGCGCGCCTCGGGCTCGACGATGATCTCGATCGGTGCGTCGACCGCACGCTCGTGGGCCGCCTCCAGGGTCTTTCCGCCCGCCTCCAACAGGTCGGCGAGGCGTTCGGGCCCGGGGCTGCCGAGCACGTCTCCGTCGTCCAGGACGCCGACGCGCTCACCACCCCCACTCGGTGACAGGTAGGTCACCCAGCGCATGTCGTCTCTCCTTGTCCACCGCGGGAGCGCGGGTCACCCTCGTCGGCCGGGGCCGGGCTCGGACCTACCCTCCATGGGCGGCGGTCGGGCTGTGTTCCTTCCCCGTCCCGGCGCAACCGCGGCAGGGTTCCTCGACCCGGACCCAGACGATGACCCCGCTGCCGTCCCGGTGTGGCCTCTCCGGCCGCCACCATCCGGTTCCGGAGCAGAACCGGCAGTCGACTCCGTCCTGCTCACACCATCCGCACGAGGAAATCGCGCACCGGGTATGTGTCGGTTCCCGCGTCGGGTCCATGCGCTCCCACCGTCTCCCGCGAAATCGCGACCAGCCTTGCACAGTGTTCACCTGCGCGTCCAGCCGCGATCGGGACGAGGAAGCCGACCAGAGCCCCGCTCCTCGTCACCGCCGGTCCACCGTGCGGCGGGCTCGGGCCCGGAGCCGACGATCCTTCGGTCTCAGCCGCTCTCGCGTACCACCAGGTGGGTGTCGAGCAGGACCGTCTCGGCCTCCACGGTGCGCGGAATCGCCACGTCCACCAGCAGTCGTGCCATCTCCTGGCCCATCCTCACCGTCGGCTGGTGGACGGTGGTCAAAGGCGGGTCGCTGTGCTGGGCCATGACGGTGTCGTCGTAGCCCACCACGGCGACGTCCTCGGGAACCCGCAGCCCTCGGGAGCGCAGTACCCGCAGTCCCCCGATGGCCATCATGTCGGAGGCCACGAACACACCGTCGGGTGCCGGCCCGGTGTCCAGGATCCGTCGCATCGCCTCGGCTCCCCCCTCCACGCTGAAGTCGCCCTGGACGACGAGCCTGTCGTCGACCTCCATTCCGGAGGCGGCCATGACCTCGTGGTAGCCGCGCAGACGTTCCACACCGGCGTTCATGTCCTGGGGACCGGTGATGGTGGCCACCCGTCGGCACCCGCGGTCCAGCAGGTGTCGGGTCGCCGCCCTGGCCCCGCCGACGTTGTCGATGTCGACACAGTAGGGAGCGGGTTGGTCGGGTGAGTGGGGACGTCCACCGTGCACCACGGGCACGCCCGCCTCGTCCAGGCGGGCCGACAGCGGGTCGTCGCGATGCAGGGACACCAACAGCGCCCCGTCCACGTGGAAGCCGCTGAGGTAGTCGCCCACGCGTTCGTGCTCGACCTCACTACGGGCCGTGGTCAGCATCAGCTGCTGGTCGCGTTCGTGCAGGACCGAGCTGACACCGCGGATGATGTCCGCGAAGAAGGGGTCGGCGAACAGCCGGTCACGGGGTTCGGAGACGACCAGCGCGACGGTGTCGGTGCGTCTTGTCACCAGAGTGCGCGCGGCCTGGTTCGGGCTGTATCCGAGTTCGGCTATCGCGCTGTGCACGGCCTCCCGCGTACGCGGACTCACCTGGGCGGAGCCGTTGATCACACGAGAGACGGTCCCACGACCGACCCCGGCACGCTGCGCCACCATCTCCAGGGTCGGACGCTTCCGACCTTGACCGCTCTTGACCACTTCGAGGCTCCCTCTGGGAAATCGTCTTCCGCGGTCCGGACACTCCCTCCCTCGCCGCGGCGGGTTCGACGGGGATCCTTCCCTCCGTCACGGCGAGGGGAACGAAGGCGTGGGGTGCCCCGCGGGGCACCCCACCGTCCTCCGTGTGCGACCGGACCGGCGTTCCCGCGGCCGCGGGAACGCCCTGGTTCAGCGCTTCGGGAACCGTCCTGTCCTGGCCAGCTCGGCGTACCAGTGACCGCTGTCCTTCACTGTCCGCTTCTGGGTCTCGTAGTCGACGTGCACGATTCCGAATCTGCGGGAGTATCCCCACGCCCATTCGAAATTATCCAGGAGCGACCAGGCGAAGTAGCCGCGCAGGGGCGCCCCGGCCGCGAGGGCCTCCTTGGCGGCCCTGAGGTGGCCCTCGTAGTAGTCGACCCGATCGTCGTCGTTGACCCGGCCGTCCTCGGTGAGGGTGTCCTCGAAGGCACAGCCGTTCTCGGTGACGTAGAGGTCGATGCCACCGGCGTCACCGGCCATGCGCATGATCACGTCGTACAGGCCGGTGGGATCGATCTCCCAGCCCATGTGGGTGACGGGCAACCCCTGGGAGACGTGCACCTCCTCGGGCTCGGCCCCGAGCCAGGCGCCGCCCTCACCACTGACCCGGGCCGGGTCCAGGCCCTTGGCGGAGGCGGCGACGAACTCGGGTGAGTAGTAGTTGATGCCCAGGAAGTCCAACGGGGCCGAGGTGATGTCCATGTCCCCGTCGAGGAGGAAGGAGAAGTCGCTGATGTCGGCGAGCTCCTCGATCACGTCCGCCGGGTAGCGGCCCTTGAACAAGGGGTCGGTGAAGATGCGGTTGCGCACACCGTCGGCCCGACGGGCGGCACGGGCGTCCTCGGCGCTGGGTCCGTGAGGTCGGATGACCGCCTGGTTGTGGGCCAGGCCGATCCGGGCGGGGCGTCCGGTGGAGCGGATCGCCTCGACCGCCAGGCCGTGACCGAGCAGCAGGTGGTGGGCGGCGGCCAGTGCCGCGGGCGCGTCCTTGTGTCCGGGCGCGTGGTGACCGTTGTGGTAGCCGAGGAAGGCCGAGCACCATGGCTCGTTGATGGTCATCCAGTCGCCGACCCGGTCACCGAGCGCGTCGGCGACGACCTGGGCGTAGTCACGGAAACGGTAGGCGGTGTCCCGGTGGGGCCACCCGCCCGCGTCCTCCAGCGCCTGGGGCAGGTCCCAGTGGTAGAGCGTGGCCCAGGGCTGGATCCCGGCGGCCAGGAGGGTGTCCACCAGGCGGTCGTAGAAGTCGATGCCGGCCTGGTTCACGGCACCGCCGCCCTCGGGCATGATCCGGGGCCAGGCGACGGAGAAGCGGTACGCGCCGAGGTTGAGCCGGCTCATGAGCGCGACGTCGTCGGCGTAGCGGTTGTAGTGGTCGTCAGCGGGGTCGCCGGTGTCTCCGCCCAGGACCTTGCCGGGGGTCTCGGCGAAGGTGTCCCAGATACTGCGGCCGCGACCGTCCGCGGTCGTGGCGCCTTCGATCTGGAACGAGGCGGTGGCCGCCCCCCAGAGGAAGCCCTCAGGGAAATCGTTGCGGTTGCTCACTGTTGGTGTACGCACCTTCCATGACGAGGGGACATCGTTTTGGGAGCGCTCCCATAAAACAAACAGAGAAGTACTTTGATGTCAATCAACATTCCCTGCACCGCAACCCAACCGTTACGGGCCGAAGGCGACGGCGGTGTCGGGAGCCTCCGGTGTCCGGACGATCCGATCCGGAACCCGGTCGGCACACCGCGTTCCACCGCCATGACCTCCGACGAGGCCATGGTCGGCGTGTCCGCAGAGCGTACCGTTCGCATACCTCTGCTCGGTATCTGCCTGTGTCAGTTGTTATCTGATGTTGCTCGGAGGAGATCCGCGCGGGGACGCCGAGCGGCGCGAGGCCCGGTCGGCGTCCACTCAGCGTCGGGACAGCCTGCGCACCAGCAGATCGCCGAGGCTCTGCGCGATCTGGACGATCACGATGAGCAGGATGACCGTGGCCCACAGGTAGTGGTCGTTGAAACGCTGGTAGCCCTCGCGGATGGCGAGGTCTCCCAGACCTCCACCCCCGATGGCCCCGGCCATCGCCGAGTAGGAGATGAGGGTGACCACGGTCATCACCAGTCCGGCGATGAGGCCGGGGAGCGCCTCGGGCAGCATCACCTTGCCCACGATGGTGAAGCGGCGGGTGCCCATGGCGTGCGCGGCCTCGATGACCTCGCGATCCACCTCCCGCAGGGAGGTCTCCACCAAACGCGCGAAGAAGGGGATCGCCCCGATGCTCAGGGGCACGATCGCGGCGGTGGGACCCAGCGTGGTCCCCACCAGGAAACGCGTGAGAGTCAGCACCGCCACCATCAGGACGATGAAGGGCAGCGAACGGCCGATGTTGACGACGGCGCTGAGCACCGCGCGCACGGTCGGCGCCGGGGTGAGACCGCCCTTGTCGGTGGTGACGAGCAGCACGCCCAGCGGCAGGCCGAACAGGAGGCTGAAGATGGTCGCCCACCAGACCATGTAGACGGTGTCCATCGTGCCCACCCACAGAGTGGGCCACATGTCGGGCCAGGCCCGGACGAAGTCCACGACGGCGTCCTAGGCAGGCGTGCCCTCGGTGGCCACGACGAGGCCGGCGGCGGGGAGGATGGTCGCTTTCCGGCCTCCGCGTC
>CALGOD010000790.1 GCA_937957845.1 uncultured Nocardiopsis sp. | reverse complement strand
CGCGACCGCCGCGCGGTGTTGGCCGCCCGCTTCCTGGCCTCCGACGAGGCGGCCGAGCTCTCCGACTCCTACGCCGCCAGCCGTTGTACCGACCACATCATCGCGCACGGATGCGACGTGGACAGCGGGCGGCCGCTGCGGGTCAGTCCGCGCAAGGTGGAGTCGTTCCTGTTGCACTGGCTGCCCGGCCGGGTGGTGCTCCTGACCGAGGAGCAGGAGGCCATGCCCCATGTGCTGGCGGCGTGGGTGCGCTGGGCGGGTGCGCGCAGCGGACTGCCGGAGGTGGCGGTGGGTGCGACGTTGGACGCGGTGTGGGAGTCCACCGCCGAGTTCCACCGCGTCTACCGCGATCCGGCGCGCCCGCTGGGACTACGTCAGGAGGCGATCCGCAGACTGCTGCCGGACGGAGACTTCGCCTCACTGGCACGACGGATGTTCGCCTTCCCCCTGTTGGCCAGCGAGCTGGTGACGTGGGCACCGGAGGAGTTCGACCCCCACACCGCCCAGGGGCGCCGGGCTCTGCTGCGGCTGGACCACTACGGCGAGTACGAGGCCTCCACACCGCACAGTGGGCGGCACTCCACCGGCCAGGACCGGTGGTACCGGCCGTTGACCGGGAACGACCCCCAGCGCGAGCGCGAACTGGACCGGCACGAGCGACTGGCCAGACGGCTGTGGTACGGACAGCCCGCGAACCTGTGGACGGCGGCGCGCCGCATGCTGGACCGGGGCGTGGACCGACCCAGAGTGCTGGCCGCGCTGGGCGAGGTGCTCGACTCCGCCACCAGCGAGAGCGACCTACGCCGCCGCCTGGACGCGCTGTGACTCCCACTCCGCACCGGAGAACGTCGAGGGGCGGGGCCGCCGCCCGGTCCTGACCTGTGCGATGGGCCCCGAGGAGTCTTCGCCACGCCGGTCCGCCGTGTCCGTGACCGGTTCGTCTCGGCGCCCCGCGACCCTAGACCAACATGCGCTCGCGCAGCCGTTCCACGGTGGCGTCGGAGACCCCGAGGGCGTCGGTGACGTAACCCTCGAAGGAACCGTGGACCTCGTCGATGTGGGAGAAGGACGTTTGCAGGTACTCGGCGCGCACACGCGCCACCGGCATGACGTCCTCCCACTCCAGGCCGCTCTTGGCGGCCAGCGAGCGCATCCACTTGTCGGTGTTGGCCTGGCGCTCGTTACTGGCCAGGTAGTCGGCGATGATGCTCTGCCGGTCCACGCCCAACAGGCTGAGGAGGAGGGCCGCTCCCCACCCGGTACGGTCCTTGCCCGCGGTGCAGTGGAAGACCAGGGCGGTGGGACCCTTGGCCGCGCGTTCCACCAGGTCACAGTAGCCGTTGAGGGCCTCGTCGTCGGTGACCAGCTCACGGTAGACCTGGTACATGAAACGTTCGGCGGCGCCGTCGGAGAACATCCTCCGGGCCTTCACCGGATCGGTCAGCGCCAGGGAGAAGCCGGCTCCGACCGTCTCGGGGTCCTGCACCGGCACGACCGCGTACTCGGCCCCCTCGGGTGTGACGTCCGGCAGGGTCTCCCGCTCGTGGGGAGTGCGCAGGTCGACGAGCTGCCGGATGCCCAGACCGTTGTAGACCGACAGCTCGTCGGCGTCGATGGTGTGGAGTGCGTCGGAGCGGTACAGCAGACCGTGCCGGACCGTGCGGCCCGTGGCCGTACGATGGCCGCCCAGATCACGGAAGTTGGGAACGGTGGAAAGAAGGAAACCGTCGTTCGTCACGTCCGTGACGATACCCAAGTCACCCGCGCGAGGCCCCGCCGACCTGCGTTCGGGTGCACGACGGTCGACCTCACCGGCGATGGCCGGCCACCGTCGTCAGGAGCCCTCACGCATGGCGGTGATCTGCTCCCCCGCCTCCTTGACGTCCTTGACGGTGTCCACCCCGCGCCAGAACCCGTCGATACGGTAGGCGGTCAGGCGCCCCTCCTTGGCCAGGTCGGGGAAGGTGGAGGACTCGTGGTCCCCCTTGGTGGGCAGCAACGGGGTGATGCCGGGCTCGAACAGGTACACGCCCGCGTTGATCCACACCGGCAGCAGTGGGCTCTGGGTGAATCCCTCGATCCGGTCCTGCTCGTCCACGTCCACGACGCCCCAGGTGGTACGGAACCGGGCCAGGGCCAGGGTCGCCAGACCTCCCTTCTCCCGATGGTGGGCGGTCATCTCGTCCAGGGGGAACCAGGTGAGCACGTCACCGTTGAGGGCGAAGTAGGGGGCCTTCGGGTCACGTAGTCCCGTGGAGGCGTAGCGCAGGGCACCACCGCGTCCGAGCGGCTCGTCCTCCACCAACAACGTGATCTCCGGCCCGCCCCGACGCGCCTCCAGGTGCTCCCGCAGCACCTCGGCCTTGTAACCACAGGAGACGACGACCTGTTCGACACCGTGGCCCGCGAGCCACTCCAGCTGGTAGTCGATGATGGGCTTCCCAGCCACCTCCACCATCGCCTTGGGCCGGGTGTCGGTGTAGGGACGCAGGCGTGTGGCCTGGCCGCCGGCGAGGATGAGCGCCTGGCCGACGGGGGATACGGGTGAGGTAGCGGTCATGGTCGGGACACTAGCAGCACTCGGGGGCAGGGTCGGAAGAACGTGTCCGCCGGAGACCTCTACGCCTGCTGGGTGGCCTCGGCGTAGGCCTTGCGCACGTCCGCGCTGGTCACCACCGTGAGATCGTCGGCGGTCGCGGCCTCCCCCAGCTCCCGGGACACGCGCAGGTCCCGGTGGGAACACGCCTTCTCGAACAGCGAGCGGGCGAAACGGCCGTTGCCGAGCTCGTCGATCCATCCGGCCTCGCACACGTGCGTGAAGATGCTGCGCAGATCCTCGCGCGCGGTGTCGTCGAAGGCGTCTCCTGTGCGTGCGGCCACGGTCCGGGCGATCTCCGTGAGTTCGTCGGGCGTGTAGGAGGGAAAGCGCACCCGGACGTTGAAGCGCGAGGACAGTCCCGCGTTGGAGGCCAGGAAGCGCTCCATCTCGGCCGGATACCCCGCCAGCACCACCACGAGCCGGGAACGGTCGTCCTCGGCTCGTTTGAGCAGAGTCTGGATGGCCTCGGCCCCGAAGGCGTCACCGCCGCTGTACCCGGGGTTGACCAGGGAGTAGGCCTCATCGACGAACAGGACTCCGCCCAGCGCCCGGTCCACGAGCCTGTTGGTCTTGACGGCGGTGGCTCCCAGGTGCTCACCGACCAGGTCCGCGCGTTGGGCCTCGACCACGTCGGCACGACCCAACAGCCCCAAGGCGGCGAAGACCCGGCCGAGTACACGCGCGACGGTGGTCTTGCCGGTGCCCGGTGGACCGGAGAACACGAAATGCCGCATGGGCGTCTGGTTGAGCAGTCCCTGTTCCTCGCGGAGCTTGGCCACCCGAAGCTGGGCGACGATGGAACGGACCTGCTCTTTGACCGGCTCCAGGCCGATCATGGCGTCCAGCTCGGCCAGCGCCTCCTCGATGTCGGGGGCCTCGCCGAAGCCCGGCAGGCGGGAGGTCAACTCGCGGTAGGCGGACTCGACGTCGGCGACCCGGACGGTGATGAGGTCCTCGGCCTCGGGTCGCGGCGCGGGCGTCCCGCCGTCCACCCCTGCGGTGACCACCCGCACGTCCCGGGCCTGGGAGGCCTTCTCGACCACGGAGCGCGCGAAACGGCCGTTGCCGAGCTCGTCGATCACCTGACGTTGGACCACTTGGTCGAACCTCCGCCGCAGCGTCTGAGCCGCTTCGGCCTCCAGGGTGTCTCCACGCCGGCGGACGAGGGACTCGGCGATGCGCGACAGTTCATCGGAGGAGTAGCTCGGAAAACTGATGCGGGTGGCGAACCGTGAGGCCAGGCCGGGGTTGGAGGAGAGGAAGGAGTCCATCTCCTTCTCGTATCCGGCCAGGACTATGACGAGACCGTCGCGGTCGTCCTCGGCGCGTTTGAGCAGGGTCTGCACGGCCTCGTTGCCGAAGCGGTCGGACTGGCCGTCCCCCTCGTTGACCAGGGAGTAGGCCTCGTCGATGAAGAGGACGCCGCCGAGTGCCCGGTCGATGAGTTCGTTGGTCTTGATGGCGGTCGCACCCAGGTACTCCCCCACCAGGTCCGCGCGCTGGGCCTCGACCACGCGGGAGGTGGGCAGCAGGCCGAAGGAGTGGAAGATCGTGGCCAGTGTGCGGGCGACGCTGGTCTTGCCGGTACCGGGCGGGCCGGAGAAGACCAGATGGCGCAGGGGACGTTCGACGGGGAAACCCGCGTCGGCGCGCAGCCGGGCGGCCTCGATGGAGGCGGCGATCCCGCGTATCTGCTGTTTGACCGGGTCGAGCCCGATCATGTCCTCCAATGCGGCCAGGGCCTGGTCGACGGGAATCGGTTCGTCGTCGGGGACGTGTCCCGAAGCCGACCGGGCGGGGCGGTGGGCGGGCTCCGAGCGTCCCCTCAGAGCCCGGGTCCGCCCTCCGGCCTCATCGGGACCGCCGGAGGAGCCCGGCCGCTCGACCGCCCCGCCCTGGCGGGAGACGGGCATGGCCCTGTCCGCCTCCCGCCGGTTGTTCTCACTGTCCCTGGCGATCCGACGGGACGCCGAGAGCCGCCACAACAAGCAGGATCCCGCCGCGACGTAGAGCAGGGCCACGCCCCAAGAGGCGTCGAGGGGCGCGATGACCAGTCCGGCCAGGGCGAGGGAGAACCCCGCGATGAGCCCGGCGGTGAGGGCGAGTGCGGTGGTGTGCCACACGGGGAACTCGCGGACCCGGCCGGCGGCCGGCACGACCACCAGGGGCAGCGGCAGGAGCAGCAGGGTCACGGGTTCGCCCGTGAGGGGGATCTGGAACAGGGGAACGGCCACGGCGAGCCATAGCACGCACACCATCACGGTGACGAAGGCGTCGACCGAACGCATCAGGGCGGCCAGGACCATCAAGAGGACGAGGGTCCCGGTGACCGCGCCCAGGACGGGAAGACCGGTGAAAAAGGCGAGGACGGCGACCACGGTGAGCAGGATCAGGGCACAGAAGAGCCGTCTGCCGAGGGGGATCCGGTGGTAGAGGGCGCGCAGACGGTCGAGTCCCGAGACCTGTCTCGGCTCCGCGGCGGAGCTCATCTCACGGGTCACCTCTGCCCCTTCCTGCGTTGGGGGTCCGTGGGCGGTCTCGGCTCTCCTGACCGGCGGGGAGCGGGGTGCGGGGCACCGGGGGAGCGACGCCCACAGCCAAAGCCTTGCCCCTCGTGGGGGCGATGTCCAGTGCGGGGCGGCGTGTCGTTCCTCCACGGACCCGCGTGTGGAGGGGAGTCGGCCGCCTCTTCGGAGGGCCGGACACCGCGTCCTGGCAGGTTAAAGAAGGGAGATCTGTCCGCCGGAGACGGGGCGGATCTTGCGCAGGTGCCTCCACTCGGGCAGGTCGTCAAGGTAGGCCCAGCTCATCCTGTGGTGCGGGGTCGGGCCGTGTTCGGCCAGGGCCGCACGGTGCGTGGGCGAGGGGTACCCGGCCGCGCGCTCGAACCCGTACCCGGGGTGCTCGGCGGCCAGTTCCGCCATGAAGGAGTCACGGTGGACCTTGGCCAGGATGGCGGCGGAGGCGACGCCGACACACGTCAGGTCGCCCTTGACCTGGGTGCGGACCCGCCAGGGTCGACCGATGAAGTCGTGTCCACCGTCGAGGATGACGGCGTCGGGACGCATCGTGAGGGCCTCCAACGCGCGGCGGGAGGCACGTCGCAGAGCCTCGGTCATACCGACCTCGTCGATCTCCTCGGGAGAGGACCATCCGAAGGCGTGGTCGGCCACCCAGGGACGCAGCCGCTCGGCCAGCTCGCGGCGGCGCGCGGGCGTCAGCCTCTTGGAGTCGGTCAGACCGGCGGGCGGATCGCCCTCACCGGAGACGGCCGCGCACACCAGCAGGGGGCCGGCCCAGGCACCGCGCCCCACCTCGTCCACACCGGCGACCACCCGCGCCCCAGAGGAACGGAGTTCCTCCTCCAGCTCGTAGGTGGGGGCGGCCGGCGGTGCTGCTGGTGAGGGAGTGGTCGACACGCCCCCACCCTAAAGCCGTCCGGCGCCTGTCCGGTCCCGATTCGTGAACGAACAGGCCCCTGGTGGAAATCTCCCTCCCAGGAACCCCGCAGTGGGACTGCTCACACGTCCGACGTGTCCGCTGCCCGGCGCGGTGGTGGTGACCGACCTTCCCGGAGCCTCCTCCCCCGGGCCACTCCCCTCCTCGATGCGGGAACGTCGCTGGTCACGGCGGTGCGCGCGCTGACGTGCGTGAACGTCGGACGAC
>CALGOD010000789.1 GCA_937957845.1 uncultured Nocardiopsis sp. | reverse complement strand
CGCGCCGATGAGCAGCCCCCAGTACAGGGTGAGCTGCCAGGCGGAGGTCATGACGGGGGTCAGACCGGCGCCCACGACGATGACTCCCAGGGCCACCAGGGCGATACGTCGGATGCCGAAACGGTCCATCAAGGCGGCGGCGAACGGGGCGATCAGGCCGTAGACGATCATGTTGAGCGAGGCCGCCATGCCGATCGACCCGCGGGACCAGGCGTACTCGGTGTGCAGGGGATCGGTCAGCAGTCCGGGCATCGCGGCGAAGGCAGCGGCGGCCACGATGGTCAGGCACGCGACCAGGGCGATCGGCCACGCGCGGTGAATCGTGGCGGGTACGGGTTGTCGTGGAGAGGCGGTGTCGTCGATCATGACACCACCGTCCTGTGAGGACGCACCCTGACGAAAGTGTCCTGAAAGCCAACATGCGCAAGGATCGGGACATGAGCGTTGCGCCCCCACCCCGCCTCCACCGCGTGGCCGTCCTCGTCCGGCACGGCGTACTGCCCATCGAGGCCGGTATCGTCCACCGCCTGTTCGGCCAGGCCGAAAACGCCGCCGGTGAACCGCTCTACGAGGTCCTCACCTGTGCGCTGGAACCCGGCGAGGTCCGGACCGACACCGACTTCACCATCAACGTCGCGCACGGCCCGGAGGTTCTCGACGAGGCGGAGACGGTGATCCTGCCCGCGGCCGACGAGGACTACGTCGAACGCCCGCACGATCCCCTCGACGAGGCACTGGCCTCGGCCCTGGCGCGCATCCCCTCCTCGACACGTGTGGCCTCGATCTGCACCGGGGCGTTCGTGCTCGCCGCCGCCGGGCTCCTGAGCGGCTGCCGGGTGACCACCCACTGGAAGTCCGCTGGTTTCTTCCGCGCCATGTACCCGGGCATCGACCTGGACCCCGACGTGCTGTACACCGACAACGGACGTGTGCTGACCGCCGCGGGTGTCGCTTCCGGCATCGACCTGGCCCTGCACATGATCCGCACCGACCACGGTGCGGCCGTGGCCAACGAGGTGGCGCGCGGCACCGTCGTCCCACCCCACCGCGACGGGGGCCAGGCCCAGTACATCCGCACTCCCGTGCCCGTGCCGGAGCGGTCCGGCACGGGTCGTGCGCGGGCCTGGGCGCTGGAGCACCTGCACCTGCGCCCGAACCTGGAGGAGATGGCCCGGTGCGAGTCGGTGAGCGTACGCACCTTCACACGCCGGTTCCGTGAGGAGGTGGGGCTGTCCCCCGGACGGTGGATCGCCCGACAACGAATGGACCGGGCCCGCCGGTTGTTGGAGGAGACGGACCTGTCGGTGGACCGGATCGCGGGCGAGGCGGGTTTCGGCACGGCGGCGTCACTGCGCCGGCACATGCAGGACGAACTCGGGGTCTCTCCCAGCGCCTACCGTCGCACCTTCCGGGGCACCCCGCCCACGGCCTGACCCGACCGGTCGTCGGTCCACCGTCTGTGGCGGCCGGTCGGCAGGGCGGCGGATCCGCGTGGGGAGGGGCCGAGGGGAGATCGGACCGTGTCGTTCACCGGACGTACCCGGTGACCAGGGAAAAGATGGCTTCGTCGCCGGTGCGGACATCAGAGGAAGGCCATGCCGGCCCGTCTTCTTGTCTCGTGCCGACGAAAGCAAGGACGCCCATGACGCTCAAGGCCCTGCTCGTCTCCCTGCTACTGCTGATCGCGCAGGTCGCGGTCCCCGCCGCCGCGGACACCGTCCCCTCCTCGGCCCTTCCCTCGCCCACCCACCGGTACAACGCCTTCGAACGTCCGGACGCGGGCATCGCCTACTCACTGGCCGAATGGGAGAGGGACGGATGGTACGCCCCCCGGGGAACGGGTCTGGAGGCGCGCACCCTCATCGACGACTCGGCCCCCGCCCGCAGCGGAGAGCAGTCGCTGCGCGTGTTCTACCCCAAGGGCGAGATCGGTGCGCGCGACTCCGGTGTGCTGGCGCCGTTCCGGCTGGACCCGGCGCGTGAGTACTACCTGTCCTTCTGGGCGCGCTTCGACGAGGACTTCAGCTGGGGGACCACGTCGTTCGGCGGAAAACTGGGGGTGGGCCTGGCCGGGGGAGGGGCGTGCTCGGGCGGACGGACCTGCGACGGAGGCAACGGCTTCACCTCCCGCATGATCTGGCGCCGAGGCGGACAGGCGGCGGTGTACTACTACCACATGGACAAACAGGGGACCTACGGTGACCATGCGCTGCTGCGTGTGGACGGGTCCGACGTCCGCTATCCCCGGGGCGAGTGGGTGAACATCGTCCAGCGGCTCAGGGTCAACACCGTGACCGCGGGACGGGCCGATCCCAACGGTGAGATCGAGGTCTTCTACAACGGCGAGCCCGCCGCCCTGGTCACGGGGCTGCGCTTCGTCGACAACGACGACCTGGTGGACAAGGCCTACTTCTCGACCTTCTTCGGCGGCTCCACCGAGGGATTCGCCCCGACCCACGACAGCTACGTCTGGTACGACGACCTGGAGGTCTCCACCTCGCGTTTCGACGTCTGCGGTGTCGTCGGCTGCCTGTGACCGCGGCGCGCCGGACCGGGACCATGGTCGGGGAACGCTCAGGCCCCTATCAGGCTGCCATCGAACCCGGAGGCGACGAGTGAGGCGTAGGCGTCGCGCACTCGCGGCGGGACCTCCTGTGCGACGGCGAACCCGAGCCTGGGGTACTCCATCACCCGCTGGAGGTCGCCGACCATCATGTCGATGACCTGTCGGGCGTCGCCGGTGGCCTCGACGTAGTCGCCGAGCCCGGTCGGTCGGGAGGCGCACACCGCCTCGACCTCGGGCCACGACCTGCGGGTGGTGGCGAAGGCACGCCGCTCCATGTAGGGCGTGCTGACCAGGAGCACGGTGGTGGGGACGAGGCCGGCGGCGGCCAGGACCTCACGGGCCAAGGAGATGTTCTCGCCGGTGTTGGACGCCTCGGGCTCCAGCAGGATCGCGGAATCGGGCACACCGAGCTCCAGGGCGCACTCGCGAAAGTGCACGGCCTCACCGCGGGGGAACACCTTCGCGGTGGAGGGGCTGTTGCCGCCGGTGAACACCAGCGTGGTGAAGAACCCGGCCAGGTACAGCTTCGCGGCGTGGACCGCGACGCCGATGTCGTTGCAGCCCAGGGCGATCGCCGCGTCGCAGGGCCGTAGCGGGTGGTGCATCCGGTGGAAGTCCCAGATCAGCTCGGCCTGTCGCCACTGCTCCGGGGTGATGCCGCGCGCATCGTCCGTCATGTGATGTTCCCTCGTGCACGGTCGGTCCGTCGGAGCGTCCGCTTCGACGGAGATCCTGTTCAGACCAGGGCGTGGCCGTGGGCGGCCACGAGCGGGGCCAGGTCGGGGACCCCCCAACGTGCGCGCAGCTCCTTGAAGCGGATGACCTTGTCCTCGCCGAAGCGTGCGACGGAGGCGGCGTAGGAGTCGGCGGAGAGGAACACCGGGGGAGTGCGTTTGCTGTGGAACTTGTCCGCGTACATGACCAGTTCCTCCTCCGCGGTCTCGGCCAGGTAGTCCCCCTCCGGGACGGGCAGTCCCTGATCCCGGACGTCCTGACGGGTCAGGCCCATACCGGTGTGGTGGGAGCAGAACCGGCACAGAGCCTCGGGCAGGCCCTCCTCTGCGAGGATCCGATGGCCGAGCACCCCGTGACTCACGTAGCGGGCGTGGTCGAGCCGGCCGGAGGAGTCGTACAGACGGTAGACCCCGATGTCGTGCAGCAGACATCCGGCCCGGACCAGGGCGCGGTCCGGCGTGGAGCCGGAACGGTCGAGCAGCGGCTCGGCGATCGCGCACACGATCCGGCAGTGGGTGAAGACCAGGTCGAACGCCTCGCGGGTGGGCGCGTACCGCTCGTGCAGTGCGCGGATCTCTTCGTCACCGGGGATCAGCATGCCCTCGACGGTAACCGGAACCGGGCCACCCCGGGGAGCGGAACGGACGCTCACATGCCATGGAAGGACGTGAGGTCGACCTCGGGGGCGTCGGTGTACACCACGCCCCGTTCGGGTGGCAGGGGCGCTCCCGAGGCCGCGTCGGTGCAGTGGGCGTCGAACATCCGCGCCTCGTCCAGGGGCACCAGGCGCCGGTCGGCGACCGTCCAACCGCGGATCAGGGCGACGGGGACGCCGGTCCCGTCGGGAGGGAAGGTCCGGTCGGTGAAGCTGCGCAGCACCACGCCCGCGTCTCCCCCACAGGAGAGGGCGGTGCACAGTCGCTCCACCACCGGAGGGTGCTCGACGTCCCACCCCCCTCCCCGGCGTTCGATGGCCGTGCTCATCGCGTACCGGGTGTGCAGGGTGAGGATGTGGCGATCGCCGGGCAGGTCGTCGACGAGGGCGGACAGCAGGGCGCGGGCGCAGGAGGAGAGCATGCTCTGAGTATGCGCGCGCGGGCACGGCCGGACCGGGTTTTCCACAGGCCCGTTCGCGGGTGCCGCCGGGTCGCGTGGGCGCGGAGGGGCTCAGTCGAAGGCGCGGACGCGTTTCAGGACACCGAGGACGATGAGGGCCTGCGCCGTGACGTAGGTGGACATCACCCAGAAGCCGTCGTGGGGCATGGCGAACCCCGGGGCGAAGGTCCGCAGGGCGATGAGGGCGTCGGAGAGCAGGAACAGCGCTCCGCCGACCGCGGCCCAAGGACCGACCCCTGTGGCCGTGACCGCCATCAGTCCCAGCACCAGTCCGTAGAGCAGAACCGGTATCAGCAGGCCTTCGGCGTGCGGGGCGCACACCCACACCAGGGCGGACACGACACCGACGTAGGGCGCCAGCAGCCATCTGCGGTGGTGGAGCACGCTGTGGTCCCGGTACGGCCAGAAGGCGGCCACGTACACCACCTGTGCGACCAGGAAGCCGGCCACCATCAGCAGGAAGGCGAGGTCGCCCTCCACCAGGGCGGGAAGGGAGTCGCCCAGCCAGGAGAAGAACAGGGCGACCAGCACGAGCTTCACCGGTCGTGGCCGGGGCCACCGGGTGGCGGCGAGTACCACCAGGGTCAGGGCGGGCATGAGGAGGATCTGGGTCGGCCGTGACCAGCTGTCGGGGCCCAGGAACTGGATGACCAGGTGGATGGCGGACAGGGTCAGGAAGAGGGCCGAGAGGGCGAGGACGGGCAGGCGCCAGGGGAGCATTCGGACATCATACGGACGTGCTCGGAGAACTCCTGTGAGGGTGCAGGGACGGCGGCGTCCTTCGAAGGGGTCCCAGAGGCGAAGCGAAAAATATTGTGGTTGGCTCTATTCACGAGGCTTTTGTGTAGTGTAGGTTCAGTGTTCCGCGACGCGTTCCTGAGGGTCAGGACGGTGGCGCAGGCTCCCGGGTTCACATGGCCCGGGAACTTTCCCCCGGGCAGGGCTTTGGTCTCGCAAGGGACGACGCGCCTGTCGCTGCGCATCGGAGGCACGTATGTCCACCCAGGCTCGTCCGGTCCCGGAGCGGGGAGGCGATCCACGGCGGGCGTCGCTCGCCGCCTTGGATGTGGGAAGCATCGGTCCAGGCGTGGGGAGGGAAGGCCAAGGTCCCCTCGCGTGCGTCCGCCCGCCGAAATCCCTTTCTTTCTTCCAATGACGAATTCGCCGACCTCTGGATACCGTGCATTTTCCTTTGTTATGGTGCCCGGACCAGACCCCATGGAGGATGTGCTATGGAATTCGAGGAGAAGGTCTCCGCGCTCGGCTCCAAGGTGCAGAAGCAACGCGAGATGACCCAGACCGAGGAGGCCGCGAAAAACGCTTTCGTCATGCCGTTTATCGCGACCGTCCTCGGGTACGACGTCTTCGATCCGCGTGAGGTCGTTCCCGAATTCACCGCCGACGTCGGTGTGAAAAAGGGAGAGAAGGTCGACTACGCCATCATGCTCGACAACGAGGTGCAGATGCTCGTCGAGTGCAAGAAGGCGAACGGTGACCTGAGGATGGAGCACGCCTCCCAGCTCTACCGGTACTTCTCCGTCACCAACGCCAGGATCGCGATCCTCACCAATGGCGTCGAATACCAGTTCTACACCGACCTCGACGCTCCGAATCGCATGGACTCCAAGCCCTTCATGGTGCTCGACCTCGGTGAAATCGACGAGAGCATCCTGCCGGAGCTGCGCAAACTGACCAAGGCCTCCTTCAACCTGGGCTCGGTGGTCGACGCGGCGGAGAAGCTCAAATACCTCGGCGCACTCAAGCGCACCCTCACGGAGCAGTTCCATGAGGTGATCTCAGCGAGTTTGTTTCTCGATATTGGTCAGCGCCAACGCGGC
>CALGOD010000788.1 GCA_937957845.1 uncultured Nocardiopsis sp. | reverse complement strand
CGTTTGAGGCGGGTCAGCTCGGCGAGTTCGTCCAGTTCCTCCTCGGTGAGGGGTCCGGCCCGCCCACCCTCCCCACCGTGCAGCAGGGCCTCGAAGGACACGTCGACCAGGGCCGAAGGGCCGATACCCCCGGTACGCCGCCTGCGCACGGGTTCCTCGACCGTCACGCGCAATCCCAGGCCCGGCCGGGACCTCCATTCGGGCAGGACCACGGCGAACCCCGCCGCGCTCAACCGGGGGGCCGCCTCGGCGATGAACGTCTCGGCGTCCCGGGTGCTCAACAGCAGGCGTTCCGGTGCCAGGTCGCGCAGTGTGCGGTGCAGCAAGGGATGGTGGCGGGCGGCCCGGCGCAGGTCGGCCAGGGCGGTGACACCCACGTCGGAGGGAAGCCAGGCGGCGCCCTCGCCCCGCCACACCTGCTCCAGGGGCAGACGCAGACCGGGGTCGGTGACCGAACGCACCCAGAACTCCACCGACCACGGGCCGTCCCGGTCGGGTTCGCGCAGCAGGAACAACAGTGCGGCGCGCCCGGTACCGCGGACCCGAGCGCGCCACTCGCGCAAAGGGCCGCGCAGCCGGGCCGCGGTGTCGGCGTCGACCAGGGTGTGGTCATCGGTGAGCGCCTCGGCCAACAGTCGGCCGGGAGTGGGCTCCCCACCATCGGCCAGGCTCGCACCGCCGGGCCGTGCCCGGGCCAGGCGGCGGGCCACGATGTCGGTGAGCAGTTCCAAGGGTGCGAGCACGCAGGCGCGCGCCACCACGTCCGGCGGCTCTCCGGGGAGGTGGGCGCGGGCGGAGGCGGGCAGGGCGGCGGTGAGCGCGGACAGGTGTTCCTCCGCCCAGTCCAAAGGGGCGGGACGCCACCGCGCACGAGGCGGATCGCCCACCAGGTCGGGTAGTACGCACCCGGAGGCCACGAGCCGTTCGGCGAAGTCGCGGACCGCGCGCAGGTGCTCCAAGGAGGGGCCGGCCACCGCCCCGGCCAGGTCCGGTGCGGACAACAGTCGCTCGGCGTCCGCGCCGTCCAGGCGCAGCGCGGGCACCTTCCAGGAATGGAAGGCGGCCGGTGCCGAGCCGGGCGCGTCGGTGGAGGAGAACGGACCAAGGACCCGACCCGGCAGCGTCAGTTCCAGGTGACCGGCCCGCGCCGAGGAGACCCCATCCCCGCAGACCCTTCGCAACACCGCGCGCAGGCCCTCCACGTCCCACGCGAACGGGTGCGGACGCACGCCGTTCCCGCCCCCGCTCCCGGCCTTCGCACCGGGACCGTCCTCGGCCCACACCGTCAGCGCGTTCCCGGTCCACACACCGTGCACGACGCGCACCGCACCTCCCGTGTTCTCGCTGTTCGCCGCCCCAAGTATGACGAGGGTCGGTGACAGGGAGCGCCCCTCCGGGGGAGGGCCTGTGCGGTGGCCGGGTCCCGAAGGGGCTTGGCTCAGAGCCTGTCGGGCACCTCGTTGCCCACCGCGATGATGCCCTCGCGGATACGGGTACGCCACAGCAGGATCCCGCCGAGGACGAAGAACGCCAGCAGCGACAGGATCGCCACCCGGTAGCCGCCGGTGAGGGAGACCGCGACGGTCACCGCCAGTGATCCCAGGAAGGTCGATCCCTTGTCGGAGATCTGGAACAGGCTGAAGTACTCGGCCTCACGTCCCCGGGGGATGAGCTGGGAGTACAGCGACCGGGCCAGTGACTGGGTGCCGCCCAGCACCAGGCCGATCCCCACACCCATGGCGATGAACAGTGGCACGTTCCCCGCGGGCAGGAAATAGGCCGCCGCCACCAGGCCGCCCCAGACCACGAGCGTGGCCATCACGGTGTTCTTGGCGCCGATGACGCGGGCGACCCGGCCGGTCAGCAGCGCGCCGCCGAAGGCCACGAACTGGATGATGAGGATCGTGACGATCAGCGTGTCCTGCGCAAGCCCCAGGTCCTGGGTGGCGAACGGCGCCGCGTAACGGATGGCCGCCTGCACACCGTCGTTGAAGAAAATGAAGGCCAGGAGGAACAGGATGGTGTTCGGATACCTGCGCATGTCCTTGAGCGTTCTGCCGAACTCGCGCAGAGACCGGCCCACCTCCGCACGGCCGCGCCCGCGTGCGGCGAGCGCGCCGTAGCGGTTGCGCAGAGGTCTGATCGCCATGACGGTGAAGCCCGCCCACCAGAAACCGACGGAGACGAAGGCGATGCGCGCGGCGTCGTCGGTGCCGATGCCCAAAGAGTCCGCGCCGGTCACCAGGCCCAGGTGGACGGCCAGCAGCAGGGCACCGCCCAGGTAGCCGATGCCCCAGCCGGTCACCGAGACCCGGTCGCGTTCGTCCGGTGTGGCGATCTCGGGCAGGAACGCGTTGTAGACCACGATCGAGAGCCCGTACAGCACGTTGGCCAGGACGAACAGCACCGACGCCACCATGTAGCCGCCGCCGGCGAAGTACAGCCCCACGGTGCACAGTGAGCCGCCGAAGGCCAGCCAGAACAGCCACTGCTTCTTGTACCGGGAGTGGTCGGCCATCGAGCCCACCACCGGCAGGAGCACGATCTGCAGGAGGATCGCCAAAGTGGTCAGTGCGGGGTAGAGCGCGTTGGGGTGCAGGGACAGGAAGTCCAGCCCGAGCGGGGTGATGGACAGTGAACGGTCCAGACAGGAGGCGGAGTCCGGCGCGCCCGCGGACGTACACGCCAGGTTGCTCAGGTAGGGACCGATGAGCACGGTCACCACCGAGGTCATGAACACCGAGTTGGCCCAGTCGTAGACGTACCACCCCCGTTGCTCGCGCCTGCGCTGACCGGAGTCGGGGGAGGGGGCGTTGGTCTCCGTTGGTGTGGACATGGGGCACTATCCGTTCTGGAGGGGGATCTCGTGGCCGGGATCGTGGCCGGTGGCGCCGCTCCACTGGCCGCGCCGGATCAGCAGCCGTTTGAGTGCGGCGGTGTTGTCGGTGACGATCCCGGCCACGCCCGCGTCGAGCAGGCGTTCCATCACGTGGGGATCGTTGACGGTCCACACGTGCACCTGCATCCCGAGCAGGTGCGCGGTGCGGATCAGGTCGCGGCTGAGCACGGGGAAGGTGCCGTGCCGCAGCGGGATCTGTGCGCACACCGGGACCCGGCCGGCCAGGGCGCGCAACAGAGGGGACAGGGAGGCCACCCGTAGCCTCACCACGTCCAGGGGACCGCAGGAGGTGGCGACCGGGCGGTCGAAGAGCCTGCGTGCCCGGTCCAGACGGCGTTGGTCGAAGGAGGTGACGCACACCCGGTCCCAGGCGTTGGTCCGGCGCAGCACCTCCAGCAGTGGAAGAACGGCCGCGTCGGCCTTCATGTCGATGTTGAACCGCGCCTCGGGCCAGGAACCGAGAAGGTCCTCCAACACCGGAACCGGTTCGCGTCCGGCCACGCGGGCACGGGAGACCTCCCGGTGGGGCAGCTCGCCGATGGCGCCGGACATGTCGGTGGCGCGGTCGAGGGTGTGGTCGTGGAAGGCCATGAGGACGCCGTCGCTCGTGGCGTGCACGTCCGTCTCCAGGTACGTGTAGCCGAGGTCGATGGCGTGCTGGAAGGCCACGGCCGTGTTCTCCAGTTCGGTGCGGCGTACGCCCTGGTCGTCTGTGAGCCATCCGCCTCGGTGAGCGAGGGCCACGGGCACGGGGGAGGAGAGGTAGACGTGGGTCACTCTCGCAGTATGCCGTGTGAGTGGCACGGCGTGTCCACCACCGTGGGACCGGGAAATATCCGGAAAGCTGGAATGCCAGGTGGTCGCGGGAAGGTTCACGGCCTCTGTGCACGGGTGAAGGCAGACGTCATCCTTCCGGAAGGGATCCGTTCATGTCCTACACCCCCGACAGTCGCTCCTGTCCCCGTTCTCTGTGCACCCGCGGTGCCCTGGCCCGTCACCGTCCGGTCCGCACCCCCGCACGCACCCCGATCGTCCCGCACGGCACCTTCGCGGGCAGGTGCGGGGCCCCGATGTTGGCGGGCCACCGGACCCCCGGTGACATCCGTCTTCTGGCCCAGCGCATGGCGGAGGTCCTGGTGGGTCGTCGTGCCCCCGAGGTGCTGAACGGCCACGTGACGGTCCCGGTCAGGGAGGAGCTGCGCCGTGCGCGCGGCATGGTCTCCTGTGAGATCGTGCCCCGGCTGACATGGGTCTTCCACCAGCCGCTGGGCCATGACGGGGTGGAGGCCAGCGCGGTGATCCGCTGTGACCGGCGTTCGCGGGCCTTCGCCTTCCGGGCCAGGCGAGAGGCCGGCAGGTGGGTGTGCACTCACCTGGAGACCGACGGATCCGGTCGCCGCCACGACGGACCGCCCGCACAGGCACGCTGACGAAGCGGCCCAGGGGAAGGGGGAAGACGCTCCCACCTTCCCCCGGGGCCGTTTCGGCCAGGGACGGGAACTCCCAAGGAGCCATGGCCGTCGTGCCGAGAAAGCGTGTGTATATGTACTCTCATGTCAGAAAAGTGCCTGGATTTCCGGTAAGAGTGCTGGATAGGGTCCTTGGGGTGACTCCGGACCGGAGCGCACCCGAGTTCGAACGGCGGCACTCGACGCGGCTTCGTCGTGCCCGGTACGCGGTCGACCCGAACGACGGATCCACCGCAAAGGAAGAAGGAGGGGCGGTCACGGCGCTCCCCGCGCCGGGGCGGCCACTACGTGTATGAAACCTGCTGACATCGTTCACCTGCACACCCTCAGCGCGCCGACGTTGTCCCCCGACGGAAGCCGTGCGGTCTTCGCCGTGACCCGGCCGGACCTGGAGGAGGACGCCTACCTCGGCTCCCTGTGGTCCGTTCCCACCGACGGTTCGGCCCCGCCCGCCCGGCTCACCCGAGGGGACCGGGACAACGAGCCGGTCTTCTCACCCGACGGGCGCTGGATCGCCTTCCTGCGTCCCGACGAGAACAAGCGGCCCCAGATCCACATCCTGCCCGCGGACGGCGGCGAACCCTGGAAGATCACCTCGCACCCGCTTGGCGCGGGCGTTCCGAACTGGAGTCCCGACTCCACCCGGATCGCCTACACCGCCCGGGTTCCCGAGGACGGTCGCTATGTGGACGTCGAGCCGGGCAAGGAGCCGCCCCGGCGCATCACGCGGCTCAAGTACAGGCTGGACGGTCTCGGCTTCACCAACGACAGGCGCTCGCACGTGTTCGTCTCCGCGCCGATCACCCCCTCGGGCGAGGTGGGGGAATCGGTCCGGGTGACCCGTGGGGACTTCGACCACTCCTCCGTGTCCTGGAGCCCGGACGGGTCCGAGCTGCTCTTCTCCGCCGCGCGCCACGCCACGCGCGACACCGACCTGGTCCGCGACCTGTGGGTGTGCGCCCCGCAGGAGGGGGCGGAACCGCGCCGGGTCACCGCCGGAACCCTGGGCGCCGGGCACGGCGTCTTCTCCCAGGACGGCGCGACCGTCTACTTTCTGGGCGACGAGCTCGGCCCGGAGCTGAACGACTTCGTGGGACAGACCACCGCCCTGTGGTCGGTGCCCGCCGACGCCTCGGCGGCGCCCACCCGACTCACGCCCGCCCACGACCCCCGGATGGCCCAGGGGCCGAAGGTCACCGACAGCGGGCTGTTGGGGTCGGCGGAGGTCCAGGGCTCGGTGGAGTTGGTACGGGTCCCCTTCGGCGGGGGCGAGCCCGAGACCCTCGTCGGGGGCCGGGCGCAGGTGGAATCCTTCGACGTCGCGGGCGGTGTCACCGTCGCGGTCGTCGCCGACGGTCGCAGCAGTGGTGAGCTGGTCGTGGTCACCGACGAGGGCACGCGGGCGCTCACGGATCTCGCGGGCGCCCTGGACCCGTTGCCGATGACGGAGCTGACGGCGCACACCGACGACGGCCACCCCGTCCACGGCTGGGTGACCCTTCCCGAGGGGGAGGGCCCGCACCCGGTGGTGCTCATGATCCACGGAGGACCGTTCACCCAGTACGGTCACCAGCTCTTCGACGAGGTCCAGGTCCTCGCCGCGGCCGGGTACGCGGTGGTCATGTGCAACCCGCGGGGCTCCTCCGGCTACGGGCACGAGCATGGCCGTGCCATCATCGGATCGGTAGGGCGGACCACCTCCACCGACGTCCTGGCCTTTCTGGACGAGGCGCTCAAGGACGCAAGGCTCGACTCTTCGAGGGTGGGGGTCATGGGCGGCTCCCACGGTGGGTTCATGACCACGTGGATCTGCGCCCACCACGGCGAGCGTTTCAGGGCCGCGATCAGCGAACGCGCGGTCAACGCGATCGACAGCTTCCAGGGTTCCTCCGACATCGGCGCGTTCTTCCCCGGGCCGCTGTACGGGCCGCCGCAGACCTGGGCGAAGGAGAGCCCGCTCTCCTACGCCGACCAGATCGACGTCCCACTGCTGATCATCCACTCCGAGGAGGACTGGCGCTGTCCCGTGGAGCAGGCACAGCGACTGTTCGTGGCGCTCAAACTGCGGGGACACGAGACGGAGATGCTGCTCTTCCCCGGTGAGGGGCACGAACTGTCTCGTTCGGGGCTGCCCAGCCACCGGGTCGCCCGTTTCGAGGCCATCCTGGACTGGTGGCGGCGCTACTTGTGAGAGGTGTGGGGCGGGAGGAATCCCGCCCCACGGCACAGTCCTGTTTTCTATGATGCATATCACTTTTCTGCGTGGTTCTTCCTTGTTTCGAGGCGCGGGGAACGGGCAGAGATATTCCCCGATTCCGCGTGCTGGTACGGGTTCTCGTGCTCTCCATCGAGAAGGAGCAGGCCGCGAGGTCGACCAAGGGAAGGTAACGAAAGGGTCGCGTGCGCCCCTTGGGGTCGTTTAGTGTTCCCTCAGGCCGGAACGCACCGTTAGTCACCACAAGGGTGACAGTGTCCGGTTCCCGTCTCACTCTGCTCATCAGCAGTCCTCTTCCCAGGAGCAGAGGCCGTCGCAGCCGGCGCACCCCCGCGGCCCTCTTCACACGCCGATCGCCGGGATCCCCCTGACACCACATCCCCACACGCCTGTTATAGGCGTGCCCTCAGGATGCGTCGGTAGACGGGTGTGGGAGAAAGGCAGTCGGTCCCTTGACTCGCAACCCCGAACCCGGTTCGCGCGCCAGGCGTCGCATCGCGACGGTCGGCTGCGCCACTCTGGGCGCGGTCGTCCTGTCCTCGGGCGTCGCCATGGCCGAACCCACCGAGGAGGAGGCGCGGGAGCGCTACGAGCAACTCCAGGAGGAGCTCTCCGGTCTCAACGAGACCTACAACCAGGCCAAGGAGGACCACGAGGCCGCGGAAACCGAACTGGAGGAGATCGAGGAACAGCTGGAGGAGGCCGAGGAGGAGCTGGAGGCCATGTCCGGCAAGGTGTCGGGAATCGCCCAGACCGCCTACACCGGGTCCACGCACAGTCTGTTCACGGTCCTGTTCCGAGGAGATCCCGACGATTCCCTGCAGAACATCGCCGACCTGAACTTCCTGTCGGTGGGCCAGGACACCGTCCTGGCCGACTACGTCGCCGAGGTGGAACGCGCCGAGGAGCTGCACGAACAGGCGGCCGAAGCCGAGAGCGAGGCGGCCGAGGCGCTGGCCGACGCTGAAACGGCGCAGGAGGAGGGTGAGACCGCCCTAGAGGAACAGGCCGAGGTCCTGGAGAGCCTGGGCGGTGAGGACCCGACCGCGGCAGAGGCCTCCTCCGGCGGCACGGAGACGGTCGCGGTGTCCGGCGGAGTCCAGGCCGTCCTGGACTTCGCCCGTGCCCAGATCGGCAAGCCGTACGTGTGGGGTGGTACGGGGCCCGACGGCTACGACTGCTCGGGGCTGGTCCAGGCGGCCTGGGCCCAGGCCGGTGTCAACCTGCCCCGCACCACCTACGACCAGGTCAACGCCGGTACTCGCATCCCGCGTGACCAGGTCCAACCGGGGGACCTGCTGTTCTTCTACAGCGAGTCCGCCCCCAGCCATGTGGGCATCTACTCCGGCAACGGCAACATGATCCACGGATCCAACCCGTCCAAGCCGCTGGAGGAGGTCTCCCTGGCGGCCTACTGGGACAGCGTCTTCACCGTGGCGGTCCGTGTCGGCTGAGGTACCGAAGACCCCCGTGCCGGGAGCGCCTGAAGAGGCGGACCCCGGCGGGCACGGTCCCGGAGGCGGTCCGAGCGGCCCTGTGCGGTCGCTCGGACCGTCACCGGGTGGGAAGGTGTCGACAACAGCGCGTACGGCGTATTCTTCGCAGAATGGGACGTCTTCTCCTCAAGGTCGCCGTGGGCGTCGCGGTGGTCATCGGCTTCTTCTGGTTGTTGTCGGTACTGGTCGGCCTGCTGGTCTGGGCCGTCATGATCGCCTTGGTCGCCGGAGTCGTCCTCCTCGGCGTCCGGATGCTCAGGGCCGAGTCGCGGAACAGGAGAGGCTGACAGCGGCCCGAGGCGGGCGTCGTACTCCGTTGCGGTGCGTCCCCTGGCGTGTTTTCCGAAACGGGTGGCCGAAGACCGTTTGCTGACACATGGGGTAAGGACTCCGTGGAGCAGGCAAACGGGGGTATGGTGACCGTGTGTCACGGAATAAGCACGTAGGGTCCCATGTTGACGGAGTGTCTCGTCGTGGCCGGGTGGAACGCGTCCTCACCCGCGTCTTCTGTAACGACTGGAGTGTGCTGACGCCGCCCGACATCGGACGTTGGACTCCCGACCTGAGCGTGAGCATCGTCATCCCGGCGCGCGGCGGACAGCGGCGCCTCGATCTGGCCCTGGCCTCGCTCGCCGCACAGACCTACCCCGAAGACCTGATGGAGGTCGTGGTCGTGGACGACCACTCCTCCCCACCCCTGCGTCTGCCCGCGCTGCGTCCCGCGCGGTGCCGCGTGCTCGCCGTGCCCGAAGGCGGTCGGGGCGCCGGATACGCCCGCGCCTACGGTGCCCACTCCAGTGCCGGTGACATCCTGCTGTGGATGGACGCCGACATGATCGTGTGTCCCGAGTTCGTCGAGGCCCAGGCGCGCTGGCACCACGTGCACGCCGAGACGGTCACCCTCGGCAGGGTCCGCTTCGCCGACACCGGCCCCGGCAGTCCCGCCGAGGTACTGGCACTGGCCCGTGCCGGAACACTCGGTCAGACCCTGGAGACGGGGCGGCACCACGAGTGGATCGAGCACCTCCTCGCCGGAAGCGACGGGCTGTGCAACGCCGACCACCTGGGCTTCCACGCCTATGTCGGCGCGGCGGCGGGCGTGCGCCGTAGCCTGTACGAGGCCACAGGAGGGGTGGACCCCGACCTGGACCTCGGCCAGGACACCGAGTTCGGCTACCGCCTCTGGCAGGCGGGCGCGGTCATGCTGCCCGAACAGGCCGCCCTCGGCTGGCACGTGGGTCGTGCGGGCACCGCACGTACCCGTCTGCCCTCCGAGCGTTTCCGCACCGAGGTGCTGGCCGAGTACATGCCGCACCCGCACGCCTACCGTGAGAGGGTGCCGGCCCACCGGCGCCGCACACCGTTGGTACACGCGGTCGTCGACGTCTCGGGTGCTCCCTACGGCCTGGTCCGCAGCTGCGTGGACCGGCTACTGGTCAGCGCCGAGGACGACATGGTCCTGACCCTTGTCGCGGATTGGGAGGGAGCGCGACAGGGCTCCCCGGGCCTGGGCGGATCCCCGATGGACCTACGCCTGGTCCAGGCCAACTACCTGCGCGAACCCCGGATCTCCTTCGCCACCTCGGTACCCCGCACCGGCTTTCCCTCACCTTTCATGCTGCAGGTCCCGGTCGTGTGGGGCCTGGGTCAGCTCGCCCTGTCCAGACTGTTGGCCAGCGCGGAGCGCGCCCACGCCGGACTCACCGAACTCTTCCCCGCGGCCTCGCCCACACGCGACACCGGTGTGCGACTGTGGCGCACCCGCGCTTTGGCCAGGGCCATACGGGTGTGCGACGAGGGCGAGGACCTCGGCGACGTGGTCGCCGCGCTGCACGGCCGCTACCGCATCCACGCCGGGGAGGAGACCTTGGTGGACCTGTCGCTGTACAGGTCGGCGCCGCCCCTGCGGCCGGACAGAACGGAGGTGCCCGCACCGCCGCCTTCGAACGACCCCGAGGGGTACGACACGGACGAGGACGACCTCGGCGACGTCGCGGAGACGCGCGGATGGCTGCGCGCGGGATGGCAGCGCGCCCGGCAGCGCCTCCGGGGGGGGCGGAGTTAGAGCCCGGCGAAGTCCCTTGCGGACCGCGGTTCCGCAGCGCCCATGAGTCCTCAAGGCGCCGAAGGTCCCGTTTCTCGAAGGGGCCTTAGCGT
>CALGOD010000787.1 GCA_937957845.1 uncultured Nocardiopsis sp. | reverse complement strand
ATCGGCGGCGCCGCCCTGCACACCCAGCTCAGCGGCGTGGCGCACCTCGCGGCCGACACCGACGCCGAGGCCCTGGCCGCGGTGCGGCGCATCCTCGGCTACCTCCCCTCCTGGCGCGGCGGGGCCCTGCCGACCACCGCGCCGCGCCGGCCCGACCCCGCGGCCGCCGGCCGGCTGGCCGGCCTCGTCCCCCGACGCAGCAGCAGCCCCTTCGACATGCGCGACCTGCTGCGCGGCGTGGTCGACGGCTCCGAGTTCTTCGAGCTCATGCCGGGGTACGCGCCCAGCGTCATCACCGCTTTCGCCCGGCTGGGCGGGGTCCCGGTCGGCGTCGTCGCCTCCCAGCCCATGCGGCGCGGCGGCATCCTGGACATCGCCAGCTCCCGCAAGACCGCCAGGTTCGTACGGTTCTGCGGCCGCTTCGGCCTGCCGGTCCTCACCTTCGTCGACGTGCCCGGCTTCATGCCCGGCACCCGGCAGGAGAGCGGGGGCATCATCACCGAGGGCGCGGAGGTGCTCGCCGCCTACGTCGAGACCCGCACCCCGCGGTTGACCGTCGTGGTCCGCAAGGCCTTCGGCGGGGCGTTCATCGCCCTGGGCTCCAAGTCGCTGGGCGCCGACTTCGCCTGGGCCTACCCCGATTCCGAACTCGCGGTGATGGGGCCGGCGGGTGCGGTCAACATCCTGCACCGGCGCCGGCTCGCGCAGGCCGAGGACCCCGAGGCGCTGCGCCGGGAACTGGCCGACGACTACCGCGAACGCGTCACGCGGCCCTTCGCCGCCGCGGAGACGGGAATCGTCGACGACATCATCCTGCCGGAGCAGACGCGGGCCACGCTGCTGGCCGCGCTCGCCCTGTACCACCCCGGCGCGGCCGAGGAGACGGCCCCGCCGTCCTGACGCAAGACCCCCTGACCCCCGGTGACCGAACGGAGTGGGACGACATGCCGCATGAAGTGTTGGCGGAACTGCCGGGCAACGTCTGGCAGGTGCTGGTCGAGACCGGCCAGCGCGTTGCGACCGGTGAGTACCTGCTGGTCATGGAGACGATGAAGATGGAGATCCCGGTCCTGGCGGAGGTGGACGGCTCGGTCGCGGAGGTGCGGGTCGCCCCCGGGGACCGGGTGCGGGAAGGCGACACCCTGGTGGTGGTGGAGCCGTGACCGTCTTCGCTGATGCCGCCGAACTGCTCGCCGCCCAGGGGCGGGAGCTGGGGGTGGGCCCGTGGATCACGATCGACCAGGACCGCATCGACCTGTTCGCTGAGGCCACCGGTGACCGCCAGTGGATCCACGTCGACCCCGAGCGTGCCGCACAGGGGCCGTTCGGGGCCACCGTCGCCCACGGCTACCTCACCCTGTCCCTGCTGGCCTCGATGCTGGGCGAGTTGCTGCGGGTGCCCACCGCCGCCATGGCCGTCAACTACGGGCTGGACCGGGTCCGCTTCCCCGCCCCGGTCCTCTGCGGGTCGCGGGTGCGGGCCCGGGCGGGCATCCACCAGACGTCCCGGGTGGGTGAGGCCGTCCAGGTCGCCGTCGACCTGGTGGTGGAGGTGGAGGGGACCGACAAACCGGCGTGCGTGGCGCGGATGCTGGCCCGCTACTACTTCAGGGCCGCCTGACGTGCTCGCTGGGACGCCGACGGACAGGAGTGGTGGCAACACGTGTCGACACCGACGATCGAAGAGTTCATCCGTGAGGCCGAGCAGTGGCTGGAATCGACGGGGCTGCCCAGGCGCAGGAGCGAGGGCGAGGCGGCCTGGGGGGAGGGCGAGCACGACGTCTCCGTCTTCCACGACCTGGACCACGAGGCCGAACGGGCGCTGCTGGGACGGTTGCAGGACTGGCAGCGGCGCAAGTTCGAGGCCGGGTTCGGTGCGCTGACCTGGCCTGAGGAGTACGGCGGCCGCGGGCTGCCGGTGGCCTACGAGGACGCCTTCGCCGAAGTGGAGGGGCGTTATGAGACCCCCCGGGCGCACGAGCTGTTCTCCGTGACCCTGCACCTGATCGCCCCGACCATCCGGCTGCTGGGCACGCCGCAGCAGCGGGAGCGTCTGATCCGTCCCCTGCTGGCCGGCCGGGAGCTGGCCTGCCAGCTGTTCTCCGAACCCGAGGCGGGCTCCGACCTGGCCGCGTTGGGCACGCGCGCGGTGCGTGACGGCGACTCCTGGGTCGTCACCGGCCAGAAGGTGTGGAGTTCGGGGGCGCAGTTCGCCCAGTGGGGGCAGTTGCTGGCCCGGACCGATCCCGATGTTCCCAAGCACGCGGGGATCACCGCGTTCATGGTCCCCATGGACCTGCCCGGGGTGGAGGTGCGGCCGCTGCGTCAGATGTCCGGCGGCACCAGTTTCAACGAGGTGTTCCTGACGGAGGTGCGGGTTCCCGACGCGCTGCGGTTGGGGCAGGTCGGGCAGGGCTGGAAGGTCGCTTTGACCACCCTCGGGTTCGAGCGTCAGGCCAGTTCCGCCAACGAGCACGTCGGCGGCACCTGGGAGCAGTTGCTGGCGCTGGCCCGCTGGGCCGGGGCCGACCGTGATCCGCTGGTGCGCCAGGGCCTGGCGCGGGTCGCCATCGGGCAGCGGCTGGCCCGGGTCGCCAACGCCCGCGACCGCAGCGACCGGGAGAACGGGCGGCCGCTCGGCGCGGTCGGGTCGGTCCGCAAACTGCAGTGGGTGCGTCGCATGCTCGCCGTCTCCGAGGTCGCCCGTGATGTTCTCGGGCCGCGTCTGGTGGTCGACAGCGGGGAGTGGGGCACCTACTCGTGGTCGCAGCACGTGCTGGGAGTCCCCGGGTACCGCATCGCCGGCGGGAGCGACGAGATCCAGCGCACCATCATCGCCGAACGTCTGCTCGGGCTTCCGCCCGAGCCGCGTGAGGACCGTGACAAGCCGTGGAAAGAGGTACGACGGTGAGGCCGAACACCGGTGGCGGGGCAGTCCTGGAGGGCAAGGTCGCGCTGGTCACGGGGGGCAGTCGGGGGCTGGGGCGCGAGATCGTGCTGGCTTTCGCCCGCGCCGGCGCCGACGTCGTCATCACCAGCCGCAAGCTGGACAGCTGTCGGGAGCTGGCCGAGCACGTCCGTGCGGAGACCGGGCGCCGTGCCCTGCCGTACGCCGCGCACGTCGGGGACTGGGAGCAGCTCGACGAGCTGGTCGAGGCGGCCTACGGTGCGTTCGGCCGTGTCGACGTCCTGGTCAACAACGCCGGGATCGCGCCGCTGTACCCGAGTCTGGACCAGGTCAGCGAGACGCTGTTCGACAAGGTCGTCGGCGTCAACCTGAAGGGCCCCTTCCGGTTGAGTGCGCTGGTCGGCGGGCGTATGGCGGCGGGGGACGGCGGTTCGATCATCAACATCAGCAGTATCGCCGCGGTGCGTCCCACCCCCAACGAGCTGCCCTATGCGGCGGCCAAGGCGGGCCTGAACACCATCACCGCGGGTTTTGCGCAGGCCCTGGGGCCGAAGGTGCGGGTCAACGCGATCATGGCCGGTCCCTTCCTGACCGACATCAGCAGGGCGTGGGACATGGAGGCGTTCGAGCGGGACGCCGCGCGTTTCCCGCTGCGGCGGGGCGGGCGTCCGGAGGAGATCGTCGGTGCGGCGCTGTACCTGGCGGGTGAGGCGTCCAGTTACACCACCGGTGCGGTGATCGCCGTCGACGGCGGTCGTTCCGCGATGACGATGTAGCGGCCCGCCGTGTGGAGCGCAGACAGGATGCGCCCCGCGTCGGCGGGGCGGACCAAGGAGGCGAGATGAGCGGAACCCGGTTGGTGGACGAGTCGCTGTTCTTCGACCCGCCCGGCACACCGCCCGACGGTGTGCGGCTGGCCGGCGGCGAGTGCGGTGGGTGTGCGACCACGACCTTCCCGGCCCAGGACTCCTGTCCCCGGTGCGGGGCGGTGGGGATGGAGCGGGTCCCCCTGCCGCGGGAGGGCAGGCTGTGGGCGTTCACGGTGCAGAACTTCGAACCCAAGCCGCCCTACCGGTCCTCGGGGCCCTTCGTCCCCTACGGGGTGGGCTACGTCGACCTCGGCCCGGTGCTGGTGGAGAGCCGGCTGACCGAGAACGATCCGGCGCGGCTGCGCACCGGGCAGGCCATGCGGCTGTGCCTGGTCCCGGTCTTCACCGACGAGGACGGTGTGCAGGTGCTGACCTATGCGTTCGGACGAGTGGACGAGGGGGAGCGGTGAGCGTGGACGGTGTGGCGGTTGTCGGTGTCGGGATCCACAGGTTCGGGCGTATCGAGGGGGTGTCGGGCCGCGGCATGGGCGCGCACGCGGTGCGTGAGGCGCTCGCGGACGCGGGTCTGGCCTGGGAGGACGTGCAGTGCGCCTTCGGGGGCAGCTACTCCTCCGGTGACGCCGACTCCCTGGTCTCCGACCTGGGGCTGACCGGTGTGCCGTTCGTCAATGTGGCCAACGGGTGCGGTACGGGCGGTTCGGCGCTGCTGGCGGCGCGCAACGCGATCCTGTCCGGCCAGTGCGACACGGCCGTGGCGGTCGGTTTCGACAAGCACCCGCCGGGGGCCTTCAACGAGGATCCGGCCAACCTGGGGCTGGGGGCGTGGTACGGCCAGACCGGCATGATGCTGACCACCCAGTTCTTCGCGATGAAGATCCAGCGGTACATGAGCGAGTACGGCATCAGCCACGCCACGCTCAGCCGGGTGGCGGCCAAGGCGTTTCGCAACGGTTCGCTCAACCCGTACGCCTGGCGGCGCACGCCGCTGAGTGTCGAGCAGATCGCGGCCGCGCCGATGATCAACTACCCCCTCACGCAGTACATGTTCTGCTCGCCCGGGGAGGGCGCGGTCGCGCTGGTGCTGACCCGGGCCGACCGGGCCGGGGAGTTTCCCGCCCCGCCGGTGTACCTGCGGGCGGTGGAGTTCCGGTCGCGTCGGTTCGGGTCCTTCGAGGTGTACAGCCCGTGGCTGTCCCCGCAGCGGGCCGAGGGGCCCACGGTCGAGGCGGCTCGGGCGGCGTTCGAGGCCGCCGGGATCGGGCCGGAGGAGATCGACGTGGCCCAGGTGCAGGACACCGAGTCCGGGGCGGAGATCATGCACATGGCCGAGACCGGGCTGTGCGCCCACGGGGAGCAGGAGCAGTTGATCGCGCAGGGCGCCACGGAGATCGGCGGGCGGCTGCCGGTCAACACCGACGGCGGGGTGCTGGCCAACGGCGAGCCGATCGGTGCGAGCGGGCTGCGGCAGGTGCACGAGGTCGTGCTGCAGTTGCGCGGCAGTGCGGGCAGGCGCCAGGTCCCCTCTGGTCCCCGCACCGGGTTCACCCACGTGTACGGGGCGCCGGGCATCAGCGTGTGCACCGTCCTGTCCCGTTGAACGCGAAGGAGAGTGTGGTCATGGCCTGGGATTTTTCCACCGACGAGGACTACCAGAAGGAGTTGGACTGGGCTGATGCCTTCGTCCGCGACGAGGTCGAGCCGGTCGACCAGGTGGTCGAGCACGCCTGGAACGTGCGCGACCCGCTGCGCAACAGGCTCATCAAACCGTTGCAGCAGCGGGTCCGCGAGCGCCGGCTGTGGGCCTGCCACCTGGGGCCCGACCTGGGCGGTCCGGGATACGGCCAGGTGAAGCTGGCGCTGCTCAACGAGATCCTGGGGCGCAGCCACAGCGCCCCGGTCGTGTTCGGCTGCCAGGCGCCCGACTCCGGCAACGCCGAGATCCTCGCCCACTACGGCACGCCCGAGCTCAAGGAGCGCTACCTGGCTCCCCTGCTGGAGAACGAGATCGTCTCCTGCTACTCGATGACCGAGCCCCAGGGCGGTTCCGATCCGACGGAGTTCACCACCCGCGCGGTCCTGGACGGCGACGAGTGGGTCATCAACGGGGAGAAGTGGTTCTCCTCGCACGCCCGTTTCGCGTCCTTCTACATCGTCATGGCGGTGACCGATCCCGAGGCGCCGCGGCACAGGCGGGCCTCCATGTTCGTCGTGCCCGCGGACACCCCGGGGGTGAGCATCGTCCGCAACGTCGGGGTGTGGGGGCACGAGGAGACCGAGGGCACCCACGCCTACGTCCGCTACGAGGACGTGCGTATCCCCCGCGACCACCTGCTCGGGGAGCGCGGCGCCGGGTTCGAGGTGGCGCAGACCCGGCTGGGCGGGGGGCGGATCCACCACGCCATGCGCACGGTCGGCCTGGTCAAGCAGTCGCTGGAGATGATGCTGGAGCGTGCGGTGTCGCGCACCGTCTCCGGGCGGAGGCTGGGGGAGCGGCAGCTGGTGCAGGAGATGATCGCCGACTCCTGGATCCAGATCGAGCAGTTCCGGCTGCTGGTGCTGCAGACGGCGTGGAAGATCGACCGGTACAACGACTACCGCCGGGTCATCCCCGACATCGCGGCGGTCAAGGCGGCGATGCCCCGGGTCCTGCTCGACGTGGCGGGCCGCGCCATCCAGATCCACGGTTCGCTGGGGATCTCCACCGAGATGCCCTTCGGCCGGTGGGCTCTGGAGAGCTACCACATGGGGTTGGCCGACGGGGCCACCGAGCTGCACAAGATGCAGTTGGCCAGGCGGCTGATGCGGGAGGTGCAGCCGGTGGACGACCTGTTTCCCAGCCGGCACCTGCCGAAGCTGCGGGCCCGTGCCGAGCAGCGCTACGCCGAGGTGCTCGCGGAGTTCGGCGCCGCGCAGGGCGGGGTGGCGCGGTGAAGGAGACGCAGCGGGCCGAGGTCGCTCCGGTGCGGCCGGGCGAGGAGTTGGACTGGCCGCGGTTGGAGGCCTACCTGCGGGCCAGTCTGCCCGAACTGGAGGGGGAGTTCTCCGTCCTGCAGTTTCCCAACGGGTCGGCGAACCTGACCTACCAGGTGCGTTTCGGGGAGCGGCGGCTGGTCGTGCGGCGTCCGCCGTTCGGGGTCATCGCGACCGCGGCCCACGACATGCACCGGGAGTACCGGGTGCTGTCCAGGCTGTACCGGCACTTTCCCCGTGCTCCGCGGGCGTTGCTGTACTGCGGGGACGAGGGGGTCATCGGGGCGCACTTTCTGGTCATGGAGTACCGGCCGGGGGTGGTCGTGTGGGACAGCATCCCCGAGTCGATGGCCGGTGAGCCCGATGCGGGGCGTCGGATCGGGTTGGCGGTGGTGGACGCGCTGGCTGACCTGCACCGGTTGCGGCCCGAGGAGTGCGGGCTGGCGGACCTGGGCCGGCCCCAGGGGTATCTGGAGCGGCAGTTGCGGGGGTGGCGGGGCCGCTGGGAGGCGGTGGCCCCGGGGTCTGACACCCCGGTGCACCGGGCCGGTGAGGCGCTGGCCGCGAGGGTGCCGGTGTCGGGGGCGGCGACGATCCTGCACAACGACTACAAGGTCGACAACTGCCAGTTCGCCCACGGTGACCCCGACCGTGTGGTGTCGGTGTTCGACTGGGACATGGCCACGCTCGGCGATCCGCTGGTGGACGTGGGCACCCTGCTCAACTACTGGCCCGGTTCCGATGGGACGGCCGCGTTGGCTGTTCCCGGGCTGGAGCGGCTGGGGCTGCCCGACCGCGAGGAGGTCGTCGCCCGCTACTCGCAGCGGGTGGGGGTGCCGTTGGAGTTGGCGGACCTGGCCTGGTACGAGGCGTTCGGCTGCTGGAAGACCGCGATCATCATGCAGCAGCTGTACGTGCGTTATCTGCGTGGTGAGACGACGGATGCGCGTATGGCCGAACGGGGCGGCCAGGTGGAGGCGCTCGCCGAGCGGGCGCTGGAGTTGCTCGGGGCGGGAGGTGCCGGGTGATCGTCGAACAGACGGCGGAGTTGGCGGCGCTGCGCGAGGTGGTCCGGGACTTCCTCGGTGCGGTGGATCCCCGGGAGTGGGCCGACTCCGTCGAGCGGGTCGACCGGCGGCTGTGGCGGCGTGCCTGTGTGGAACTGGGGATGGCGGCCGTGGACGTGCCCGAGGAGTTGGGGGGCGCGGGGATCGGTTTTGCCGCGCTGGCCGCGGTGGTGGAGGAGGCGGGGCGGACGCTGGCGCCGCTGCCGCTGCTCAGTTCGGTGGTGCTGGCCCAGGGGCTGCTTGTGCTCAGCGGTGACGGTGAGGCGCAGCGGGCGTACCTGCCGGCGCTGCTGTGCGGGGAGAGCATCGCCGCTGTGGCGTTGGACGGCGACGGCGGCGAGGTGACGGCGGTGTGCTCGCCGCAGGGGGAGTGGCGGCTGTCGGGGCAGCGGCAGCGGGTGCTGGACGGGCTGGCCGCGGACCTGCTGCTGGTCGTGGCGCGCACGCGGGAGGGGCCCGCGGTCTTCGCGGTTGAGGCGGCCGGCGGCGGGGTGGTGCGCAGCGCCCAGGAGTCGATGGACCTGACCCGCCGGTTCGCCCGCGTCGGCTTCGACGGGGCGGTGGCCCGGATGGTCGGTACGCCGCAGAGCACCGGCGAGGTGCTGCGGCAGGTGCGGCAGCGGCTGGCCGTCGCGGTGGCCTGTGAGCAGTTGGGCGGGGCCGAGCGGGTGGTGGAGATGGCGGTGGCCTATGCCGGGACCCGGGTCCAGTTCGGGCGGGTGATCGGCTCCTTCCAGGCGGTCAAGCACCGGTGCGCGGAGTTGGCGGTGGAGGTGGACGAGTGCCGTTCCGCGGTCGCTCACGCGGTGTGGGCGGTGCAGGAGCGTCCGGAGGAGCTGCCGCTGGCCGCCGCGATGGCCGGGGCGGTGTGCGGTCCGGTGTTCTTGCGGTGCGCCCTGGAGAACGTGCAGATCCACGGTGGGATCGGGTTCACCTGGGAGCATCCGGCGCATCTGTACGTCCGGCGGGCCGAGAGCGATCGTGCGTTGTACGGGGACGCTCGTGCGCACCGTGAGGAGGTGTTGCGGGCGCTGGGCGTGTGAGGCGCGGGCGGGCCGGGACGCCCCCGGCCTGCCGGTGCCGGGCCTGGGGTGCGGGGGAGGCCCGGACGGGTTGGGGTGACCTGGAACACCCCATGTATTGACGCTGACGTCATATTCATTTTAGTGTTTGGCCATCCACGTGGAAGCAAGGCTCCTCCACCGTCTCCGTAAGGATCGATATGAAGCGAGAATCCCCCTGGATCCGGGCCACGCTGGCGGGCGTGGCGGCCACGACCGTGCTGGTGACGACGGCCTGCGCGGCGGGTGAGGCGGACTCCTCCGGCGACACCGACGCCCTGCGCGTGGGCCTGCTCTTCTCGCTGACCGGCCCCGCGGCGCCGTTCGGGATCAGCGAACGCAACGGGGCCAAGGTCGTGCTGGACGACATCAACGCCCGCGGAGGGATCAACGGGCGGCCCGTGGAGTACGTCGAGGCCGACGACAAGAGCGACCCCACCGAGGCGGCACAGCAGGCGCGGGCCCTCATCACCCAGCACCGGGTCGACGTGATCATCGGCACCACCAGCGGAGGCAACACCATGGCCTTCGCGCCCATCGCGGCCTCCTCCAAGGTCCCGGTCCTGGCCACCAACGGCACGATCGACGTGACCAGCAAGGACAACGACTTCTGGCCGTGGGTCTTCCGGGCCGCCCCCAGCGACCTGATCACCGCGAAGGTCATGTTCGACCAGGTGATCAGCGAGGGGCACCGCAAGATCGCCGTCTTCGCGGAGGAGACCGGCTACGGCGACAGCACACTGGAGTACCTGGAGGAGCTCATCGCCGCACAGGACGGCGCCGAACTCGCCACGGTGGCCCGGGCCGCGGTCGCCGACACCGACTTCTCCGCCCAGGCCACCAAGATCAGGAAGGCCGACCCCGACGTGGTCCTGCTGGTCACCTCGATCCCCACGCTCGGCTCCGGCATCACCCGGTCGCTGCGCCAGTCGGGCTCCGAGGTCGCGCTGTGGGGGCCGATCGGCCTGGCCCAAGAAGCGTTCATCACCGGTGCGGGATCCGCGGCCGAAGGCGCCCGCATGGTGGCCATGAACGACTGGAACAACCCCTCCGAGGACGAACAGCAACTCGCCGCCCTCCTGGAGGCCGCGGGCGAGAAGGGCACCTCCTACGAGGTCGCCGGCTCCAACGGGGCCCAGGCGATCGAGGCGGCCGCCGCCACGATCGAGGGCGAGATCACCGGGGAGAAACTCCGCGACGCCCTGGAGAACGTGTGCGGCCTCGACACCTACGCCATCGGCGAGGGCGTCTGCTACACCGAGGACGACCACGACGGATACGGCGAGGACTCGCTGACCATGCTGGTCGTCCAGGACGGCGCGTTCACCACCTACCAGCCCTGACCCACCGGGGGCAGCGCTCGTCCGCTGCCCCCGTCTCCCGTGGCCCACAACAGCGGCGTGC
>CALGOD010000786.1 GCA_937957845.1 uncultured Nocardiopsis sp. | reverse complement strand
TGGGCGGCTGGGGATAGGGTATCTCCCGTTCCTCACTAACCCATTGCTTGTCGATGTTATCTACCCGCGGGCCTGGAGCAACGCAGGTCATGTGGGCGCCGTGGTGGTCACCGCGCGGCTTCACCGCGCCGACAAGAGCTCATGGCTCAGAGGTTGACAGGAGTGCACATGCCACACGCCGACCACACCGTACTGGAGTCGCGGGGTCTGACCAGGACGTACCTCTCCACCGATCCGCCCACCCAGGTCATCAGGGGGATCGATCTGACCGTCGGAAGAGGTGAGTTCCTCGTCGTGATGGGTTCGTCCGGCTCGGGGAAGTCGACGCTGCTCCACAACATCAGTGGCATGGACCGTCCGACGAGCGGGCGCGTCCTCTTGGAGGGACGGGATCTGACCTCGTTGAGTGACGCGCAGATGAGCCGTGTCCGGCTGACCCGGATGGGGTTCGTCTTCCAGCAGGCGTACTTCCTGAGCAACCTGAACATCAGGGACAACATTCTGCTGCCCGCGCTCAAGGCGGCGCCCCGGCGCGGAAAGGGCACGGCGGTCGCCCGTGTCGACGCGCTCATGGAGCGGTTCGGGATCGCACAGGTGGGGCGGCACGGTATCACCCAGGTCTCGGGGGGTCAGCTGCAGCGGGCCTCGATCTGCCGGGCGTTGGCGTGCGAGCCGTCCGTGTTGTTCGCGGACGAGCCGACCGGCGCGTTGAACAGCCGGATGACGAACGAGGTCATGGACGCTCTCACGGACGTGCATCGGGCGGGGACGACGCTGGTGATGGTGACGCACGACCCCGTCTGCGCGGCCAGGGCCGACCGGGTGGTCTACCTCCGGGACGGGCTTGTGGTCGACTCCCGTGTCTTGGGGAGATGGGACGAGGAGCGTGCGGCGCGGCGTGAGGGCGACCTGATCACGTGGCTGAGGGACCTGGGGTTCTGAGCTCGGGTACTCCCGGCGCCACCCCCTCCCACGGCCACGATCGACCGCTTTTTCGACCGCGAGAGGGGGTAGCGTCCGCACGGGACTTCCCGGAGCCGACCTCGAGGTGAAACCGTCCCGCACGAAAAGAACTCACCGGAAGGCGTTCCCCAGCCGCCGGGAGAGATCGATCGCCGGTGGGTGACCGGCGACCACGAATGCGGTGAGGACTTCGCGCAGGGCGGTGAGAAGGTCATCGTCATCGGCGATGTCCTCCCAGAACTCGGAGAGGTAGCGGGCGCACAGGCCGGTGGTGGCCTCTTGCGCGAGGGTGTCATAGGAGTAGGGGTCACCCCGGTCCACCACTGCGCGCAGGCAACGGAGGGTCTCGGCCGGGTCCTGCGGAGCCAGATGAGCGAGCGTCCGCACGATGTCATGGACGATGGAGGGCTCTCGAAAAGCCGAGGCCTCCCAGAACACAGGCAGCGCGTTTCGCAGGTAGTCGGCCGGAGCCGGGGCGTCGTGACCTCGCCTGCCCTGGGCGTCACCCGAGGCGAGGTGGACGGTGGTACACACGCTCGAAACCACTTCATACGCCTTCCGGAACTCCTCGGAAGACGAGTCCGAGACGGCGCGGCGCCGCTCCGCCACCTTGGTGGCCAGAAGAAGCAGGGCGAAGGCCCCGGATCGCACCTCGGCGACATCATCGGCGAGAAACCGTCTGATCAGGATGATCGCCCGATCGCACACCTTGGAATCCCAAGGTTCCTCGAACCAGGACTGGGCGAGGGAAACCGCGTTGGGGGTTCGGTTCGCCAATGCGAGGTGGAGGACCAAGCGCACGAACCCACGAACGAAGGTGTGGTTAGCCTGGCTGTTCACAGCTTCGAACGGTTG
>CALGOD010000785.1 GCA_937957845.1 uncultured Nocardiopsis sp. | reverse complement strand
CGTGTTGAAGGACCGGCCTAGAGCCCGGTACCCGACACCGCTCTCCGTCCAGTCGCCTTCGAGGCGGCGCTCCCAGAAGTCCCGCAGTTCGCTGTGCGTAGCCATGGGACAACTGTCACACCGGGTCGGGGCGAAGTCCCGTCGCAGCGCCGAGGAAAAAGTGACGAGGCGCCACGTCGCGGGTTTCGGACATCCGGCTGTCTCCGGGGTAGCGGACCGGATACCGCGTCGCCGGCCCGGCTCTCATCCGCTCCGGTGGGCGACGACCCGTTCGACGAAGCCCAACGCGATCCGGTCGTGCTGGTCGACCGTGAAGCCCGCGTCGACGGCGACGTTCCGGGGAAGCCTTCGGGGAAGTTCCTTACGTGTCTCGAACAGCCGGAAGGGCCAGCGGGTGTACTCCACGTGGTCCACCAGCAGCAGGAGGCCGCCCGGCCGCAGGACCCGGTGCATCTGCGCCAGGGCCCGGTACTGGTCGGGGATGGTGCACAGGGCGAGCGCGCACCCGACGGTGTCGAACTCCTCGCTACCGAAGGGCAGTTCCTGGGCGTCGCCCTCCCGGAGGTCGACGCTTCTTCCCAGCTCCGACGCCCGCGTCCTGGCCTGTTCCAGCATGCCGTGGCTCAGGTCCACCCCGGTGACCTCCACGTCGTCGGGGTAGTGCGGCAGGTTGTGGCCGGTGCCCACCGCGACCTCCAGCACCCGGCCGCGCGCCATCGCGCACAGGCGGGCGCGGGTGTCGCCGATGACGAGCCGCTGCGTCCCCTCCCCCTTGTCGTACCGTGCCGACATCCGGTCCCACCGGCTCCGTACACGCCTGGTCCGCTCGTCCATGGTGTCGCTCCCCCTCCTTGACAGGCGGTTCCAGTGTGGGACTTCATGTCCACATGAAGTCAAGAGAAGCGGAACTCTCCATCGGCGAACTGGCCGCGACCTTCGGGTTGGCCTCCCATGTCCTGCGGCACTGGGAGTCGGTGGGGGTGCTCAGGCCGTCCCGCCGGGTCGGAGGACGGCGCAGGTACACCTCACAGCACCGTCTCCAGGTGGCGCTGGTACTGCGGGCGCAGGAGGCGGGGTTCAGCCTGGCGCAGATCCGCGAGATGCTCGACTCCCCCGACGGGGCCGCACGGCGCGCGCATCTGAGCGGACACCTGGCCAGGTTGGACGAGCGGCTCCGACACCTGCGGGCCGCTCGCGAGATGGTGGTGCACGCCATGACCTGTGAGGCCGGGGACATGCTGGAGTGTCCGACGACGAGGGAGATCTTGGAGGAGTCGACCCCGTCGGAGTGCGGCCTCGGGAACGGGCGCCCCTCGCTCGGGGGTTTCGGGGGCGGGCTCTGACCTCCGCCCTCGGTTGTCCGCCCGTGGGCGGACCCGGTACGGACGCGCTCCCCGCCCGCTCGGAGGTCTCGGGGCGGGCGCCCCGGCGTGCGCGGGCCGCCCCTTCCATGGAACGACCCGGCGACGGCCTCTCGTGGAAGCGGGAACGTTCGGCCCTTCGCTTCAACGACGACAACGGCCATAATGCGCATCATGGCCTTTCCCCGTGTGATCGCGACCGACCTCGACGGCACCCTCCTCGGAGCCGAGGGTCTCGTCTCCGAACGCAACCGACGCGCCCTGGTCTCCGCCACGGACATGGGCGTCAAAGTGGTGATCGCCACCGCGCGCCCGCCCCGGACCACCCAGCACATCGCCGAACGACTCCCCTGCGCCGCGGTGATCTGCGGGAACGGGGCCCTCGCCCACGTTCCGGGGAAGGAGCCCCTGGTGCGGGCGCTCGCGCCGGAGACCGCCGCCGTGGTGGTCGAGAAACTGCGCGGCTCCCTGTCCGACATCGGGTTCGGGGTCGAGACCGGCACCGACTTCTTCCACGACTCCGACTACTTCGTGGAACCGTGGGCGCCCCACGACTGGGTACGGGAGGTACTGGAGACCACCGACGCGCTTCTCGCGCGAGCCGTCCCGGTGACCAAACTGCTCGTACGGTGCCGGGACACCCCGGTGGACGTACTGCACGAGGCCGCGACGGAGGCGGTCGGCTCGCTGGCGGAGATCACCTACTCGGGTGTCCACGGTGTGCTGGAGGTGAGCGCGCCGGGCGTGAACAAGGGCACCACCCTCGCCATCGTCTGCGAACAGTGGGGGATCTCCTCCGAGGACGTGGTCTTCTTCGGGGACATGCCCAACGACCTGGCCGCACTGTCCTGGGCGGGCGCGGGGTACGCCATGGCCAGTGGACACCCCGACCTGCTCGACCCCGCCCTGGGGTTGCGGGTGGCCCCCGCCGGTCACGAGGACGGTGTGGGCAGGGTGGTCGAGGAACTCCTGGCCGGGCGCTGAGAACCCTTCGCGGCGCGCGTGGGATGCTGACCGGAGTTCCACGAGTCCGGACCGCTCAGGACGGGTAGCCGAACGTGGAGGGCCGGAGAACGGCCACGGTGTGCGCCTCCCGGCGCGGGTGGAGGGGTGGACCGGATGC
>CALGOD010000784.1 GCA_937957845.1 uncultured Nocardiopsis sp. | reverse complement strand
GCCCCATCACCTCCTGGACGTAGGAGGCGGAATGGTTGTAGCGCAGCAGTGCGGCTTCGAGGTCTTCGGGATCGGTGAAGTCCACCGCTTCCGCAGTCGGGTTGCTGACGCACAGGTAGACCGCCGCGCTCCAGGCCGCGTCGAAAACGTTGTGCGGATCGGCGGCACCGTCGCCGGTCGCGTCCAGGCCGTGCAGGGCCCAGGTGGCGGGGATGAACTGCATCGGCCCCACCGCTCGGTCGAACTCGTCGTCCCCGTCCCACCGGCCGCCGTCGCTGTCGGTGTGGGGTGTGGTGTTACCTCCGGCCCCGCTGCCGTCCAGCCGGGGCCCGATGATCGGTGGGTCCACGTCCCCCGACGCGCTGATTCCGCGCCCGGCCGCGTGGTCGGATTCGACCTTGCCGATTCCGGCCAGCACCGGCCAGCTCATCCCCCGGCACCCTCGGTACTCCTCCAGACGGGCGGCGGCTTGGACATAGGCGGAAAGCACCACGTCAGGTATGCCTTCCACTCCTTGTGGTAGCGCAGAGAGATGGTGCCCGTTTCCGGCCATCGCACCGATGAGCACCGGCACCACGAGGAAGAACGCTCCCGCGCCGACCGCGAGCCGGATCACGCCTCGCCCTGTTCTGGCGTGGGGTGACGACGGGCGACATCCACCAGCCGCAACAGGATCGAAGGGTCTGGAGAACCCACGGGCCGCCACACCGCGCGGTCCGGGCCTTGCCCGAAGAGCCGTGCATGGGTGGTCAGATAAGCCTTGACCTGCCCGGATACGGCGTTGGCCAGTTTCGTTTCCAGGTGCTTCGCGCGCTGGTCGGAGTGGAGCGCGAACAGCACGATGGACGGCAACTCGCTGTGTCGTGCCAGGTTCGCGTATCCGGTCATCTTGCGACGGACCTTCGCCAAGGATTCGGTCCCGGTGTCGTACTCGAAGAAGGCGTGCAGAACGCATTCCTCCTGCTCCCAGCGCACATAGGCGTCTGGGCGGATGTGGGTTCCCCATCGGCGTGCACACTCCCGCTCGCCGTACCAGTGGACGAGTTCTCCCGGTCCCCGGCCGGCCTCAACGAAACGGACGAAGCTCTCAGCGAGCCCGCGCATGTGCTCCAATTGCACCGAGTAGGCCAGGCGTACCGCTTGGTCCCGGTGGAATCCGAGGTCGGCTGTCTGAACTCCCCGGTGATGGGCCAGCAGCTCCGCGCCCGTAGCGGCCAGAATCCAGTGGTCGGGAAGTTTGCCCCGAGCCGTCTGCCTGCGGAAGCGGTCCAACACGCCGTAACGGAACAGGACCAGCAGACGCCGGCGTGCCCGCCGCGCGTCTGCGTCGGGAAAGTGCACCCTGGCGATCTGGTGCGTGGTCAGCACCTGGTGGTCGTGAACGTCGGAGACGATCGCCATATCGCGTGCGGTCAACCGCGTCATCAAGGACAGCGGCGTGTAGCGGCCCTCAGTCATTCAGCCTCGCTTCGCCGGACTCGCGCGACAGTGCTTCGGTGGTTGTGGCCCTTGCTCCGTGACGCCGCGCGGCTTCGCGTACCTGGGTGGCCCGGCCCGTGATTCCGGGTGGTAGTGGGCGGGTGCGTACCGTGGCCGCCCCCTGTTCCTTGGCCCCTACCAGAGGGCGGACCACGGCTTGGTAGGCGCCCAGGTGGGTCAGGTCGTAGGCCCCCAACACGGGCAGGGTGTGCTGCTGCAGACTGGTCGCGTCGTCGGGTGAGGCGGTGAAGTACACCTTCGTGCGCGCGTTGGCCGAGACCGCCTTGCGCAGTTCCGCGGGGAGCTGGCCGAGCTCCTGGTGGGCCAGGGTGAGCCCGAGCCGGTAGCCGCGGGCCTCGGCCAGCATGTCCTCCAGCGAGCCTGGAAGGTTGAGGAAGTTCTGGCACTCGTCCACGTACGCGCACAGGTCCTTGCGCTGGTGTTCAGGGGTGTGGATGCGGGCGGTGACCGCCTGCCACGTGGCGGCCAGGGCGAACGACCCGATCAGCGAACTGGTGTCCTCGCCCAGGCGGCCTTTGGGAAGTCGGAGCAGGACCAGGTGTCCGGTGTTGAACAGGGTCGGCAGGTCGATCGTGGAGGACCCCGAGGCCACCACCTGGCGCACCCAGCGGCGCAGCAGTGCCGTGCGCAACTTGTTCAAAACCGGCCCCGTCACCGCGCTGCGCGCCGAGACGGTGAGCCCGGAGTACCAGCCCCAGAAGTCCTCCAGGGCTTCGTCCTTGCCGGTGCTCGCGACGACCTTGCCCATCACCTTCGCGCGTAGATCGTCGTCGGAGAGCAGGCGCGGTACGTCCCCCAGTGTC
>CALGOD010000783.1 GCA_937957845.1 uncultured Nocardiopsis sp. | reverse complement strand
CGGCTACACGTTGAAGCGGAACTCCACCACGTCGCCGTCGGCCATCACGTACTCCTTGCCCTCCATGCGGACCTTGCCCGCGGCGCGGGCGGCCTGCATGTCGCCCGCGGCGACCAGGTCCTCGAAGGAGACCACCTCGGCCTTGATGAAGCCGCGCTGGAAGTCGGTGTGGATGACCCCGGCCGCCTCGGGTGCGGTGGTGCCCTTCTTGATGGTCCAGGCACGGGCCTCCTTGGGCCCGGCGGTCAGGTAGGTCTGCAGTCCCAGGGTGTCGAAACCCACCCGCACCAGCTGCGCCAGACCCGACTCGGCCTGCCCCATGGACTCCAGGAGCTCCTGCGCCTCGTCCTCGTCGAGCTCGGCCAGCTCCGCCTCGATCTTGGCGTCCACGAAGACCGCCTCGGCCGGGGCCACGAGTTCCTGCAGCTTCGCGCGCAGGGCCTCGTCGACCAGCTCGTCGGTGTCCAGGTTGAACACGTAGATGAAGGGCTTGACCGTCAGCAGGCTCAGCTCACGCAGACGGCCCAGATCCACACCCTGGGACGCGAACAGCGAGACGCCCTCGTCGAGGACCTCCTGGGCGGCACGGGCGTTGTCGAGCAGTGCCTGGGCGTCCTTGTCCTTGGCGTTGCGCTTGGCGTCCTTCTCCAGGCGCGGGATCGCCCTCTCCAGCGTCTGGAGGTCGGCGAGGATGAGTTCGGTGTTGATCGTCTCGATGTCGCGGGAGGGTTCGACCTCGCCGTCGACGTGCGTGACGTCGGGGTCCTCGAAGGCCCGGATCACCTGGCAGATGGCGTCGCACTCGCGGATGTTGGCGAGGAACTTGTTGCCCAGTCCCTCGCCGGTGGAGGCGCCGCGCACGATGCCCGCGATGTCGACGAAGTCCACCGTCGCCGGGAGGATCTTCTGCGACCCGAAGATCTCGGCCAGCTTGCCGAGCCGCTCGTCGGGCACGCCGACGACTCCGACGTTGGGCTCGATGGTCGCGAACGGGTAGTTCGCGGCCAGAGCGTCGTTCTTGGTCAGCGCGTTGAAGAGGGTGGACTTGCCCACGTTGGGCAGGCCGACGATCCCGATAGACAGACTCACAAGGTCAGAGTCTATGCGGCCTCACGAGTGGGACGATCCGTCGCGAACAGGGGACCGGGGGAGAAAAGCCGGACACGATCAGCGGAAACACTGTGCACGCGTCCCATCACCCGGAGTAGGTTCGAAGGACGTCGCCGGGGACGGGGAGGAGAGGTCGGGCAGGCGCGCGAGCCATGCGTCGCGTGTCCCGGACCCGTCCCGGACGCCGGGCCGAAACACGGCCGCTGACGAAAGCCCCGCCCGACCCGGGTGTCGAACGGGGTGATGCGGGGGCATCGGGGGACGCGGGGGCCGAGCCGGGGCGCCGGACCACCGCGGGACGGTGGACGCCCTTTGCCGTCACGGCCTCGCTCCTGGGGGGAGACGACTGTGGTCACCGACCAACTGAGGGCACTCGTGCGCCGCTATCCACTGGTCCGCTTCGCGACCAGGAGACTGCGGGTACGCCTACCCAGAAGGCTGGGCGGGCTGGACCCCGACCAGGTCCCGCCGTGGAGCCGCCAGGTGTCCTTCCGCCTGCCGCGTCTGGAGTCGGACACGCGCAGGGCGGGTCCGGACGTCCTCACCGTGCGTCTGCCCGGCGACCTCACCGTTCCGCGTCGGCTGACCTCCTGCGGACTGGCCGGGCACGAGCCCGAGAGCCTGGCCTGCTTCATGGCGATGCTCGATCACACCCGCCCTGGAGCGGTGTTCGACGTGGGGGCCGGGGTGGGGGTGTACTCGCTGCTGGCCGCCGCGCGCACGCGCCGTCCCGTCTTCGCCTTCGAACCGACCCCGGAGATCGCCGCGGCGGCCCGGGTGGTGTCCTCCTCCGCGGACCTGGGGTTCACCGTGGTCGAGTCCGCGTTGAGCAACCACACCGGCACCGCGCAGCTGCGCCGCTCCCCGCACAACGACATGTGCAACACGCTGGTGCGCTCGACCCGTGGCGGCCTGGCGCACATCACCGTGGAGGTGACCACCCTGGCACGCTGGAACGAGCGCGCGGCGGCCTTCCCCACGGTGCTCAAGATCGACACGGTCGGCACGGAGCCGGACGTGGTCGCCGGGGGCCTGGAGGTGCTGCGCCGGTACCGGCCGTGGATGCTGGTCAAGGTCCGGCCGGACCGGGGCGTGGAGGAACGGCTCATGGCCCTGCTCGATCCGCTGGAGTACACCTGGTACCCGGTGGTCGGGCCTCCGCCCTACGAGGCGCGCACCGAGATCGAGGGAAGGGCCTCACCGGCCTGGGAGCGGATGTGGCTGTTCACCCCCGACCCGGTCCCCGAGGAGTTCTGGTCCTCGGTACGCCACTGGCGCACGGCCGTGGACCTCTGTGTGCCCGAGTCCGAGGCCTGACGCCGGACGGCGCCCCGGCGGGCCCTTTTCAGATCCACCCTTCCAACGCGGCGAGGAAGCCGGGCAGGTCGTCCCGGTGGACACAGTGCCCGGCGTCCTCCACGACCCGGACGGTGAAACCCCGTTCGAGGAGTTCCTCCGCGGTCTGCGGGGTGACGGTGACGCTGTCCCCGGCTCGCAGGACGAGGGAGGGGACCACCGGCCCGTCGGGGAGGAAGTCGTGTCCGGCCACCTCGGCGGCGACGAAGTCGAAGAACTCCGGGTCGAAGGCGGCGAAGCCTCTGACCTCCCGTTCCACGTCGGTGTCGTGCCACTTGGGGTTGAGCTGACGCACGTGGGCGACGTCCGCCATGGCGAAGACCCGGCGCATGCGCTCGCTCGCGTCGGCGTGCATGGGCGGCAGGCGGAACGAGGGGTCGACGTAGACCGCGCGGGTCGGAAGCAGTCGTTCCACCGCCAGGGAGAGCGCCACCGCGCCCATGGAGTGGCCGATGGCCACGTCGGCGCCGGTGGGCAGGGAGTCGACCAGGTCGTCTCCGAGCGCGGAGACGGAGTAGTTCCCGCGCGGGCTGTCGCCGTGGCCGCGCATGTCGACGCTGATCACCCGGTAGCCACGCTGGACGAGCCGTGCCTCGACGGCGTGCCATGTCTCGTGGGTGGCCATGGAACCGTGGACGAGGAGGACTGTGCGGTCACCGGTACCGCTGGTGTGGGTCTCCAGTCGCATGGGAGAACGCCTCCTGGGAAAGTGGGGAGATCACCGTGCGGGAAGCGGCCGGGGAACGGCCGTGTGGACGGGTTCCTCCAGCGTCTCGAAAACTTTCGCGCGAGGAAAGGAAATGACCGGAAGCGGCCGTTTTCCGGGTACCTTTTCTTCCCCGTCCACCCCTGGAGTACGGGGAGGGAACGGCGCGATCCGCACATCGACTCCGCGTGTGGGCCGCGACGCGTGCTGTGACGACCACGGGCGGGCGCGGCTCCCGAGATCCCCGGATCCGAGCATGGACATGTCCGTCTTGGTGGGTCTGCTCACTGATTGTCCTGCGTGGCGGTGGGGACGCCGAGCCACGGGCCGGCACCATAGGCCTCCATGAACGGCCTCGCACTGGTACTCATGCTCC
>CALGOD010000782.1 GCA_937957845.1 uncultured Nocardiopsis sp. | reverse complement strand
CTCCACTTTCTCTGTCATCTGTTGTGTGCGGCGCGGGTGGGTGTCATTGGTCCCGGGTTCGTACGCCACCCGAAACCGCACTTCCCACCTCGGCGGCACGTAGGGGTAAGGTCAGTCGCTGCCAAGGGCTCGGTGTGGGTCGATCAACGCCCACATGGTCAACGGGCCTCCCCAGGCCCCGGTCCACCACCACTTCTCTGACAATGCGGCCACCAGATGCAGCCCTCGCCCGTGCACTCTCGGTTCCTCGGGGTGGCCGGTCAGGTGGGGCCTGGTGATCTGCTGTCCGGCCTTCGGACCGTCATCGGTCACCCCCAGCAGTACGACCTCGCCGGGCATCGTCTCCACTGACACCCGCACCCGCCCGCACCGGTCGCCCGAAGCCGTGTGCTGTATGGCGTTGGAGACGAGTTCACTGAGGGCCAGCACGACCGGCGCGGCGGTCTCCTCATCCAGCCCAGTGGCCCCGTACACCAGGCCCGCACACTCCCGACCTGCTCTGGCCTCCCATCGAAGTAGGCGATGGATACTCCCAGCCGCTTGCTTCGTCCCCGTACCGGCAATCCACCCGCCGGCCGCCGTTCCTGGTTCCGGCCGTACCTCGGTTTTGGGATTTCGCGCCCATCGGGCGGCTGTCCCGGCGGTGGGATATTCGAGCAGCTCATAGCCAGTTCCCCTCAGTCACGCAAGTGTCGAACGCGAGGAGCCGGGTCCCGGCAGTGGCCATGGGCTGGGCACATGCGGCAGGGCACCGAACGTGATCCCTGGGGCGCGGCTCGTCACCACCGACGATGCACTACAGGAAATTTCCCGGCAACAACTTTCCAGAAATTTCCTGTAGACTTTTGAACCTGTCCATGGTGGGACCATCCGGCCGGGATACTGAGGGAGACGAGCGCCGCATGACCGTGGAAGGGATCCGCCCGATGCCCCAAGAGCAGCACGGCCCCATCGCCAGCCGCCTCCTGCTCGGCAAAGCACTTCAGCAGCTCAGGGACGAGGCCGGGATGAGCGGGGCCGAAGTCGCCGAGCAGATGGGCTTCGGTGCGGCCAAGCTGTCGAAGATCGAACGAGGTCAGGCCCCCGTCTCCAAAGCCGATCTCCACCTGTTCTTCCAGGTCCTGAAGGTCAGCGAGGACGTACAACCCACCCTGCTCGAACTCGGAGCCCAGTCACGTCGGCCACGACGCAACCGCACCACTACGTTCGAACAGGAACTCCCCGGCAAGAACTTCGAGAAGTACCTGGGGCTCGAAGAGATCGCGATCGGCATCAAGGACTGGCATCCCTACCTGATTCCAGGTCTCCTGCAGACCCCTGAGTACGCCCGCACCCTGATCTCCGCCAACCCGCTGTTGCTCCCCGACCAGGTGGACCACCTCGTTCGGCTCCGCATGGAACGCCAACGAACCCTGCACCGGGAAACGGATCCTCTGCGCCTGTGGTCGATCGTGGAGGAGTACGCGCTGCGACGTGTCCTCGGCAGCAAGCAGATCCGCGACGACCAACTACGCCACCTGCTGAAGATGGGACAGAAACCCAACATCAACATCCAGGTCATCCCCGACTCCGCCGGCGCACACGCCGGCCTCGACGGAGCCTTCGCGATCCTCGACGCCGGGAACCACCTGCCTCCGGTGGTCTACATCGACAGTCGGGGCATGAACACCTATGTCGAAGCCGTGAGCGAACTGGCCACCTACAAGGCGAGCTATGACCAGATCCAATCCGCGGCGCTCTCACCGGTACAGTCAGCCGAAGTCATCACGGCGCTTCTGGAGGGCACCCGATGAGATGGACGAAGTCCAGCTACAGCAGTACCGGGGCGACATGCGTCCAGGTGCGGGTACCGCGTGTGGGGGTGACCGAGATCGGCGACACGAAGAATCCCGACGGCCCCACCCTCACCGTTCCCGACAACGACTGGGAACACTTCCTCGATCAGGTCGCGAACGCCACCGCCGACTTCGAACGCCTACGTGCCCAATTCCTCCCAGGCGGTGGCTTCACCCTCACCGACACCGCCACCCCGAACTCCCCCGTGCTCACCTACACGAAAGCCGAGTGGGACGCCTTCAAACTCGGCGTCGACGCCGG
>CALGOD010000781.1 GCA_937957845.1 uncultured Nocardiopsis sp. | reverse complement strand
ACCGCACCGTGTCGGACAACTTCACCGAGAACGAGCAGATCTCCTTCGGCACCGGCGTACTCGTGGACGGTCTGGACTTCTCCGACGACAAGATGCTGGTCGGCCGCACCTTCTCCTACAGCGACACACAGCGTCATCGGGTGGGCCCCAACTACCTCCAACTCCCGGTGAACCAGGCCAAGAACGCGAAGGTGCGCACCAACCAGCGCGACGGCATGATGGCCTACTACCAGGACTCCACGGGGGAGAATCCGCACGTCAACTACGAGCCGTCCATCACCGGCGGCCTGCGCGAGGCCCAGTACCCCACGCACGACGAACAGGGTCCGGAGATCCGGGGCAGGCTCACCCGCAAACGCATCGTGCGCACCAACGACTACAAGCAGGCCGGGCAGCGCTACATGCTGATGGAACCGTGGGAGCGCGACGACCTCGTGCACAACTTCGCGACGCAGCTCTCCCAGTGCGACCGCCCCATCCAGGAGCGCATGGTCTGGCACCTCCTGCTGGTCGAGGACGACCTGGGGCTGCGCGTCGGCGAGCGGCTCGACATCAAGCCGGAGGACGTGGCGCACCTGGATCCGTTGCAGAGCCAAGACCTCACCGACGAGGACCGTCAGCGCCTGGCCAACCTGGGCAGGAACGGTCCCCGGGACGTGTCGGGGCTGACGATGACCCACTGCGTGCCCAACCAGCGGCACGTGGTCGAGCGTTGAGGCGGACCGGTATGGGAGCGGTGACGGTGCTCGCGTCCGCCTTCTCCGCCGTGGGCAGGGGTCTGCTGGCCGGGTTGGTCGGCACCGCCGCCATGACGATCTCCAGCACCGCCGAGGCGAGGTTGCGCGGCAGGGGGAACAGTTCCTCCCCCGCCGACGCCGCGGGAAAGGTGCTCGGTGTCCGACCGAGCGGAGAGGCGGGGGAGCGGAGGTTCAACACAGCGGTCCACTGGGGGTACGGGACCTCGTGGGGAGCCGTCCGAGGGCTGCTCGGCGCCGCCGGACTACGTGGTCCTCTCGCGGCCGCCGCGCACTTGGCCCTGGTGTGGGGCGGTGAGCAGATCACCCTTCCCGCCACGGGGACGGCGCCCCCGGCCTGGCGGTGGGGCGTGAAGGAGGTCGGGATCGACCTGTGGCACCACGCCGTCTACGCCTGTGCCACCAGTGCCGCTTACGAGTGCCTCGATCGGCACTGATCCGCGTCGATGCGTGGGCCGGTCCCCCGGACCCCGGAGAGGTCCGGGGGACCGGCCCACGACCTAGCGCCCCGCCCTGTCGGTGGGCTTCAAGAGGAACCCGAGCGTGAGCATGCCGATCCCCAGCCCCAGGTGCAGCCAGTTGTCGGCGCCGTTGAGCGGCACGAAGTTCGCCGCGCTGTCGTATCCGATCACCAGGCCGTACAGCCACAACACCAGGTAGATCACGCCTCCGCCGACGAGGAAGAGCCTGGCCGTCGCCGCGGTGCGCGCCATCGCCACTCCGGCCACGCCGAAGACCAGATGGACCAGGTTGTGCAGGATCGACACCTGGAAGAGGCCGAGCAGGTAGGCCTCGGAATGATGGCCCGCGAACTGCATCCGGCCGTAGTTCGTGGTCAGGCCGGGGATGAACCCCATCACCCCCACCACTAAGAAGACGACGCCGACGACGAGTGCGGCGATGCGGATGGGCTCGCGAGAAATCTGGGTCCCGCCCTGGGACGACGTCCTTCCGGACATGGTTTCCTCCCCGTGTTCGTGTGCGCCTCCTCCACCTCCGCGATCACGGAAGAGGCGGTGGACGACTACCCGAAGTGACACGAGTCACTCCCGGTCGGATCGTCCCTCGGCGGCGGAACCTTCGCGGAACGCCTCCTGGGCGGGGTGGTCGGCGTTCGCCCGCGACGGCCCCGACGTCCGGGGTGAATGCGGACGTGACGTCGGGGTAGGCGCGCCAGCGGAGCAACCCGTGTCCGAAGAGGGCGAACCGCGAGGGTGCGCGTGCGAGGAGCGGCCGGGAGTCCGCGGACTCGGCGCCGCCGACGGTGTCGACCGGGAAGGGAGCGTCATGGCGGAACTGGTGGCCGACCACGTACTGAAGCGCCTGCGGGAGTGGGGGGTCGAGCACGTCTTCTCCTACGCCGGTGACGGCATCAACGGTCTGCTCGCGGCTTGGGATCGGGCGGGGAACAAGCCCCGTTTCGTCCAGGCCCGGCATGAGGAACTGGCGGCCTTCGAGGCCGTCGGATACGCGAAGTTCTCCGGCCGGCTGGGCGTGTGCGCGGCCACCTCCGGTCCGGGGGCCATCCATCTGTTGAACGGCCTCTACGACGCCAAGCTCGACCACGTGCCGGTGGTGGCGATCATCGGACAGACCGACCGCACCGCGTTGGGCGGCTCCTACCAGCAGGAGGTCGACCTGCTGTCCCTCTACAAGGACGTCGCCGGCGACTACCTGCAGATGGTCACCGTGCCGGAACAGCTGCCCAACGTGCTGGACCGGGCGATCCGGACCGCCATGAGCAGGCGCACGGTCACCGCGGTCGTCATTCCGGGCGACGTCCAGGAACTGGAGTACTCGGCACCCGAGCACGAGTTCAAGATGGTGCCCTCCAGCCTCGGGGCGTCCTCGACCCAGTCCATGCCCGCTCCGGAGGGCCTGGCGGAGGCCGCCGCCATCCTGAACGAGGGCGAGCGCGTCGCCATCCTCGTGGGCCAGGGCGCGAGGGGGGCCGCGGCCGAGGTCATCGCCATGGCCGACGCACTCGGCGCCGGGGTGGCCAAGGCGCTTCTGGGCAAGGACGTGCTACCCGACGACCTGCCCTTCGTGACGGGCGCGATCGGCCTGCTGGGCACACGTCCCTCCTACGAGATGATGCGCGACTGCGACACCCTGCTCATGGTGGGGTCCAGTTTCCCCTACACCCAGTTC
>CALGOD010000780.1 GCA_937957845.1 uncultured Nocardiopsis sp. | reverse complement strand
CGGTCACACGATCACCACGCACGGTGCTCCCCCGGACCCGGGTGACCGCACTCCCCCTCCCTCGGAAGTCGACCCCCACGGACAAGGCATGGGACTGCGAAGGATCCTTCCCCACCGGCCCCCGCGACCCGGCCGGCGCCTGACAGGCCGCGGAGACGACGGGCAGGCCGGCATCCTGCTGCTGTTCGGGCTCACCCTGGCCCTGTTGGCGCTGACACTGCTGTTCGTGAGGGTGGGCGCCGCCAACGACTCACGCTCCCGGACCCAGACCGCGGCCGACGCCGCCGCGTTGGCCGCGGTGGGCGCCCTGCAGGACAAGGCCGCACGGGACATGGTGGGGGGCGTGTACCCCATGCCCTGGTTCGACGAGGAGGTCGCCAAGGGGCGCGCCGAGGAGTACGCCCGGGCCAACGGGGCGGTGCTCACCTCCATCCGCGCCAGCGACAACGTCATGGGACGCAGCGGCAACATCGTGCGGGTGGAGGTGCGCGGGGCCGTGTGCCAGAAGGAGTTGGAGGAGGACGGTTCCCGGCACTGGAACGACGTGGTCTGCGACGGCACCGAGGACGAGACCAGGACCGTGGTCGGCAACGCCTCCGCCATCGCCGTCGTCCGGGTCTCCCCCGAGTGCGGCCGGGACGGCGGCGACCTGGTCTGCGGCGGTGGGACCATCGCCGACTTCCGCACCGCCAAGGGGCTGATCGACGTGCACCTGGTCGATCAGGAGGGCCGCTACAAGTTCGACCCGAGCTTCGTCTTCGGTGGAGGGCCGATGGTGGACTGTTCCTCCCTGGGTGCCCTGCACCCGATCATGTGCGCGGTGCACGAGCGCCTCCAGGCCGAGTTCGGCGGCTTCTACCTCAGTGCGGGGGGCCGGCGTGAGGAGCCGGGGAGCGACCATCACACCGGTGAGGCCGTGGACTACATGATGGCGAGTCTGGGAGGCGTGCCCACGCCCGAGATGCACGCCACCGCCGTCCAGGTGATCGACTGGGCGATCCAGAACTCCCGACAGCTCGGGATCAAGGGCGTGATCTACGAACAGCACATCTGGAACGCCGCGCGCGACCCCATCGGCCCCTGGGAGAGTGTGCGGCGTCGGATGGAGGACAGGCGGGACAACACCCAGAACCACATCGACCACATCCACCTGGCGGCGGGTGTGGGCGGCATGCGCTGACGTCGGCCCCTGTCCGGACGTCGCCGGAGGTCGTCCACAGGGTTCGGCTGAGTCCTTGCGCCGGGCCGCGGCTTCGCCCAACCTGGAGGACATGGCAGTCGGTGAGAGGGCCCTTGCCCGCCGTCCTCCCTCCCCCTCATGGCCGAGGTCCCCCTCCTCTTCCCCGAGTGCCCCGGCGCCTGTGTGCGCGTCCCGAAGGACGGGCTCCGCCGGTCCGATGATCTCCTCAAGGACCGGCACGGCGGGCGCCGACACCGCGGCGGCACACCGGGGAAGAAAAGGGGCCGGGTATGGACCGGGGCAACGCCCTGCTGGAGTACGCGGCCCTGTTGTTGGTCGTGGCCTCTCTCGGCATCGTGGCCTTCGGGCCGCTCCAGACACTGCCGGGACAACTGCGCGGCGCCGTGCATCGGATCCTGGACTCCGACGGCGCCTCTCCCGACGCCGAGGAGACACCGGACGGCGGGACCGCAAATCCCGATAGTGACGGGACCACAACCAGTCGCGACCCCGCACCGGACGGTGACTGGAGACTGGATCCGGCGGCCGCCGCCGAAGCGGTCCTGCGATGTGCGCGTGCGGTGCCCGCACCGGCCCCACCGGCCCGCGTGGACTGCGCGTTGGCCCTCCTGGGGATGTTGGACTCCCCGGTACTGGAGGCCACCATCCTGCGGCTACAGGGCGATGAGCTGTACGAACTCTTCCTCCACCCCTCCTTCACCTCGACCGCGGTGGCCCGGGCCGCGGTGCGGACACTGTGGGAGCACGCCGGAGAGGAGACCCTGCGAAGGCTGTCACGAACGCGCACGTTCGGCTTTCTGGAGGCGTTCGTGGACTCACCCCACCGCGACTGGGTGCTCGTCTTCGTGAGGGCCGGGGGCGATCACGTGCGTGCGGCGATCGAACGAAACGGTACGTCACCGCGTCGTACAAGCCATCACTCTCTGATTCCCTCACAAGACGAGCAGCGAACCCCCCACGACGATCCGCAGAAACGAGGCCCCGGCCGTGTCGATGCCGTCGATACCGCACACCTCCACCCCGGAAGAGCCCCCCTCCCCCTCCGGAGGAAAGCCCGGTTGGCTGCTCCGCGTCCTCGTGGTGCTGGCCTGCCTGGCGGTGGTCGCCAGCGGATGGGGCGTGGCACGGTTGGCCATCGGCGACACGCAACGTCCGCTGGAGGCGGACGACGGCCCCGAGTCTCGACCTCCCCGCAGCGGACCAGGCTCGGGGGACGCGGTCCCCGGGGACGCCGAGGCCTACCTGTCCACCTCGGTGGAGCTGGTGGAGTCGGCCCCGGCCTTCCACATGACCTTCGTGGTCTACGACGGCGTGGCCGGTTCCGAGGGCTCGGTCACCACCGCGGACTCCCTCCTCGGGGCCTCGGAGTCGGAGGAGGTCGGACGGGGGGAGGCCGTCTACCGCGCGGGGGCCGCACCCGAGTTCGACCATGTCTTCACCACCGCGGACGACCGAAGCGTGTACCGCTACGACATGGGCGGCGGCCGACTCATGATGACCTCCGGCCAGGGACTGAAACTGCTGGATCCGCCAGAGGCGGCCGACCGGTACCTGTGCTCACGGGACTTCGGTTCGGCCAAACTGCGCGAGGTGCTCGACACCTCCACCGACCTGACGTTGACCGGCTTGGAGGAGGTGGACCTGGAGGGTCCGGGCCTGGACTCCACGCACAGTGCCTACCGCTACACGGGCACCTTCACGACGATGCTGGGCGGTTTCGACCCCGGGTCGGGCCGTAACACCCTCACCGTGGTGGAGGAGGCCTCGTTCGACCTGTGGATCGACGAACGGGGATACCCGCGAAGGCTCGACTACCTGGCACCGAACGGCGTCGGGGAGAGCTACGAGTACCACTCCTTCAGCTGATCCCGGCTCGTGCGACGACGACGTCGGGCACGTCGGTGGTGTCGTCCATTTCGTAGGCGTAGGGGGGATCGGGCACGTCTCCACGCAGGTCCGGCTGTCGGGAGTCCACCAGCAGGTTGTTACGGGTGACCACGTTGCCCGGCTGCTCCTCCTCGGTGGACACCGACAGTCGGGTCCTCTCGAAGTAGTTGCCCTCCACCAGGACGTTGGAGTCACGGCCGGACTGGACCCCGTACTCGGGGTTGGAGTGGTAGTAGTTGTTGAACACGTGCA
>CALGOD010000779.1 GCA_937957845.1 uncultured Nocardiopsis sp. | reverse complement strand
ATGACCGACTCACCCTCTCCCCGCAGACCTGGAACGCCTTCCTCCTCTCCCTGACCCGATCCGACAACGGCACAGAGCGGCTCCTCACCTACTGAGGTTCTGTCAACGACATGATCTTGTGAGGTGACTCGACCCGGTGGATCTCGTGTCGCTATGAGCCCTGCGGCCTCCGTCGGCCGTACCGTCGACACCGTCACCGAGGAGGATTTCCGATGCGCAGCGTGACGTATTCGATGAGCGTCTCCCTGGACGGCTACGTCATCGGGCCGGACGGCGGCTTCGACTGGGCAACGCCCGACGAGGAGGTCTTCGGCCTGGCCACCGACGAGGTACGAAAGGCCGGTGTCCATCTGTTGGGACGACGGCTTTACCAGACGATGCTGTACTGGGAGAGCGTCGACCAGAACCCCGCGCTGGACTTCTCCACGCGGGAGTTCGCCGCGCTTTGGAGGGCGTTGCCCAAGGTGGTGTTCTCCACCACGCTGTCGGCGGTGCGGGGCAATGCCCGCCTGGCCTCCGGCGGTCCGGCCGAGGAGATCGAGCGGTGGAGGGCCGAGCCGGGGGAGGGCGACATCGCGATCGGCGGCGCGACCCTTGCTGCCGAGGCGGCCGCGCTGGGCCTGATCGACGAGTACCGGGCCAGGGTCTATCCGGTGCTGGTCGGCGGCGGCGTCGCGTTCTTCCCCCACCACGAGCGCCGGGTGGATCTGGAGCCGGTCCAGACCCGCACCTTCGACTCAGGGGTGGTCTATCTCCGCTACCGCGTGACGCGTTAACCGGCCGCCCCGACTCTGGAAAGAGCGGGCCGTCCGGTGGGGCTCCCTTGACGAAACCACCTACGCGAAGCGGTGTGGACCACCCACGGCGAAACGGAGTCGGCCCGAGCGCACCCGACCACAGGTACATGTCAAGCCCCTGGCATGGCACGTCCCGTCACAAGACCACGGCCGCGACCACCCAAGGCTTCACGTCGGTCACCTCCATCGCCGCACCCGACGTCCCACGCCATGGCGTGGTGCGGCCGGCCTGGACGACGGCCCCCTCCATCCGCGCCCCGCGGTGGACGGGTCGGCACCGCACCACGGCCGCCACTTCACCCCCATGTAAGACCTGGGCACCTTGCCGTCTCGTCGTGGAGAAGCCACTCCAAGCGGTTGCAGAATTTGAGGTACTCACTTCCACTTTCGACACCCCATGCCAACAAAACCGCAGGCCACCGGCTTCATAGGCAGATCAGCCCTCCCTTGCCGCTACAAACGTTTGCACTACCCCCCTTGACACGGAAAGCGCTTTCTCTACTCTCGGGAAGTGCAGTCAACGTTCACCTCCCAGTCAACGCTCATCCGTCACGAAGAAAGGCGAGCAGTGAGAAGATCCCTCACGCGGCGACTCGCGTCGACGCTGGCCGCCACGGCCGTGGTGGCGGCCGGCCTGGCCCTGCCGATGTCCCCGGCAGCGGCACAGACCGGCAGCGCCACGGGTTACGCGACCCAGAACGGCGGGACCACCGGCGGCGCGGGCGGGCAGACCGTGCGCGCCACCACCGGAACCCAGATCCACCAGGCCCTGTGCAACCGGCCCAGCACCAGCACCCCGATCATCATCGAGGTCGAAGGGACCATCAACCACGGCAACACCT
>CALGOD010000778.1 GCA_937957845.1 uncultured Nocardiopsis sp. | reverse complement strand
GGGGGGGCGGGGTCGGGGCCCGGGTCGGGGGCGGGGTCGGGCGCACGGGGGCCGGGCTGCCCACCGACGACGGGCTCGGGCTCCGGCTCGGGTTCGGGCTCCGGCTCGGGCTCACCGGGACCGGGGTCACCGCCGTCGCCGGGGTCGGGCTCCGGCTCGGGAGCCGGGGCCGGGTAGAGGGGTACGGACGGGCTGTCGTCCGGTCCCATGGGGACGATCTCCGTGCCCAATTCGGGCAGGAGGACGTCGACGACCGCCTCCTCGGTCGCCTCGGGGGCGGCCTCGGGAACGTTCTCGTCCACGGTGTCAGCGAACACCGGGCCCGCGGAGAACCCGGCCATGAACAGGCCGGCCGCGGTCACGGTGAAGAACCGCTTCTTGGGGGACATCCCACTCCTTTCTTTTCTCGGGTACTGCCTTACTCGGGGGGGATGGCATAGAGGTGGTCCTCATGGACCACGACGGCCCGCTCACCGAGCAGACCACTGGGCTGTACGGAGTCCTCCTCCGCACGCTCGACCCCGCCCTCGGCGTCGACGGCGGCCGGGGCGCCGTCGAGCCGACCGAAGACGAGGGAGCCGACCGCGATGTCGGGCTCGAGACCGGACACCACGGAGGTCCGACCGTTCTCGGGGTCCATCACCACGGGGCCGTAGGCGACTACATCCGTGCCCACCGGCCCTGAACGGTGGCGCACGTCCTCCAGTTCGTCGGGGTCGACCTCCGCGCTGCCCACCACGCTCCCGTCCCGGCTGTCGTGGAAGGCCAGGACGGTGCCCTCTCCGCGCAGGGGCTCCCAACGGACGATGACGTACTCGCGCAGGGCGGTCACCACGGACTCCATCTCGCCGCCGTTCTCGGGGCGCCGGGGGTTGACCTGCACGGCGTCGCCGTCGGTATCGGTCCAGGTCCAGGGACCGTTCACCACGGCGGCCAGGATCTCCTCGCCCTCGGCGAGCATGGGGGCGGATCCGGCGGGGACCTCGACCCGTTCGAGTTCCTCCCCCGACAGGACGAAGGCCTCCTCCTCGTTGCGGACGAGCACGGAGGCCCCCACGTACTGGGCGGCGGTGTCCTCTGGCAGGTCCACACTGCTCGGAGCACCGCCCGAGGCGGGCCAGAGCCACAGCGTCCCGGCCGTCTCCATGACGATGGCGGTCTCACCGCCGTACTCCACGAAGCGGGGAGCCCCGAGGAACTCTCCCGAGGCGGTCGGCAGGTCGACCGCCCACCGGCGCTCGCCTTCGGCGTCGAGCAGGTTGAGGCGCTCCTGGGGATCGACGTAGACGAGCAGGTCCCCCTCACGGCTGACTCCCGGCTGGGTGTCGGGTGCGAGCTCCTGGCCGAAGTCGACGATCTCCGAGAAGTGGGGTGGCGCCGGATGGTTCAGAGTGGTCACGTCCGCCGTGTCCTCGGGTCCGGTCCCGGTCGGGGAACCGGGCAGGAACCTCCAGACGATCGCGCCCGCGCCGACGAGCAGGACCAGGGCCAGTACGGCGGAGCCCACGATGGCCAGTGTCCGCTTCCCGCTGGAGCCCCCGCCCTCGGGCACGGTCGGGGGCCGCGGTGCCGGAGCGCTTTCCGGTACGGCCTGGTCGGCGGCCTGGACCACACCGTCGGGCGTGGCGATCAAATGCCAGTAACCGTGTGCGTCGCGGGCGTCGACGAGGACCGGCTGTCCGATCCTGGCGGCGTAGCCGGTGGCGACGTCCAGCGCCGCGCGCCGTGTCTCCCGGGGAACCCGACCGGTGACGACCTGCCGGTGTCCCTCGACATGGATCTCGGCACTGCGTTCGTCGGGTGCGATGACGATGACGGCGGTGGGCCGGGACTGCCCCGGTCGGGACGCCCGGCTCATGGTGCCTCCGAAGGCATGGGGAACGTGGACCTGTTCGTGTACGGGGTACGGGACCTCGGTCAGCGCTGACGGTGGATCGCGTCCTGGCGGTCACCAGGAGATGGCGTCGGCACACGCGTAGTCAACACTGCACGCGATCATACTGACCGTTGACGATCACGCCCATGTCGGCCGTGTACCGACCGGGCGGGTGCCGGCCGCCGCGGTTACGGATGTCGTTCCGATTCTCCTCCCCTGAAGTGGGAAAAAGTCCGCGCACAGGACGTGGAAGGCAGCACGTGTGTCTGCCCGGCACTGGAATGGATGCCTACCAAAGACATAAAGTTCACACCGAAAATGGCCGATTCCGGCCACGGCGTTCCCGTCGGCCACGTCCGTATCGATCAGTCCCTCCCCCACGCGGGGACCCGGACCATCCGGAAGTACGCCCCCGGGTCACGGCTCCGTACTCTGTTCGCCCACCTGTCGGGGCGGACCGGTTCGATGGTGAGGTGGACGGCCTCCCCTGGCTCCGCGATGAGAGGGACCGGCGCGTTCGTGAGCCTGCCGAGCCTGCCCTGGACGCGGTGCGGACCGGGTGGAAGACCGACGACGAGGGTCTGTCCGGGACCGAGCGTGCCCACGCGATCGCCGTCCACGATGATCCGGTAGTCGACCAGTACGTCGAACAGACCCCGGTCGATCCGGTGGACGAGGAGCGGTGTCCACTCCGGCGGAACCTGGTCCGAACTTCTGATGCCGGTGATCTTGGGCCCTGTCAGCTCGGATTGTGCCAGTGCCTCCCGCAGCTCCCGCCGCTCACGCCTGCTCACGGCGCGGGAGGCGACGCCCCCCGCGCAGGCCACCGCCAGCAGAGGCGCCAGGGACCAGAACTCGCGGGAGAGGATCAGGTACGACGCCCAGACCAACCAGAAGACGAAGAGGGTCCACATCAGACGGTACGAGCCGAGAAGGACGTGCTTCGTACCGTGGAGCCGTTCCCGCTCCCCGACGGTGAACTCCGGTCCGGTCATCGCGGTGAACACGATCGGGAAGCCGAGCAGGGCGGCGAGGAAGATCCCGGCGACCGCCGGCACGGAATCGCCGGTGATGTTCGTCCACATCGCGATCATGCCGCACGCGAACAGGCCGAACGCCGACTCCTGGAGCAGCAGGTACGAGGGCCTCACGACGACCTCCCCCGCCGGTCACGGAGGTGGGCCTCCGTGCCGAGGACCGTGGGCACGAGGGGGACCAGACCGAGTGCGACGGCCGGCCAGGGGACGTGCCCCATGAGCGCGCCCCACACGCCGAGGCCGGGGAAGACGACGCCGGCGACCCACGCCAGGGCCAACATGGCGCTCTCCGTCCCGCGCGATCTGGGGCGCACCCGCCGCCGCTCGATCATCCCCGGCAGGGAGCGCAGGTACAAGAGGGGGAGCAGTGCCATGACCACCAGCATCGTGGCGAAGATCCAGAGGAAGCCCTCGTGGCCGCGGCCTCCCGCGTACTGGTAGAGGGCCGCCACCGCCAGGTGGAGGGGAATGACGTACGAGGTGTAGAGCATCGGCTTCGGACCGAGCACGGTCTCCACACTGACCGGAACGGACTCCTCGTCCGCTCCGTCCGGCCTCGCGGGAACGTTCATGGGGGATGGCCTTTCGGGGGGGTGCGATCCCGGCTCGGAGGCGGCGAAAGTGCGGCCCGCCCGCCGGAGAGCACAGTCAGACTACCGAGGAGAGCGGACCTGCCACGGTCCCACGGTCACCCCGGGGGCGAGCAGAGCCGGTCAGCGGTCGTTGTCCTCCGTGAGGGTGTCGAGCATCGCCTGCTCCCTGCGCCGGGCGAGACGATCGGCCCGGTCGAAGTGCCGGTTGGCGATCTCCGCTCGGGCGGCGGCGGTGCGCACGGTCGGCCACAGGGCGTCGATCTCGGCGTTGAAGGAGGACCCCACCAACACGGCGATGGCCATCACGAACAACCAGGCCAGGATCGCGATCGGCGCGGCCAGGGATCCGTAGATGCTCACCTGGCCCAGGGAGGCGTCCAGGTAGGCGCGCAACAGCACGGACCCGACGATCAGCACCAGCGTGGCCAGCAGAGCCCCCGGCAGGTGACGCCACAGGGGGGTGCGCACCGGCACGCTGAGCGCGTACAGCAACGTGACCGCCGCCGTGGCCATGAGAGCGACGGTCGGCCAGTAGAACAGGTTGAGCCGCCCCACGGTCATCGGCAGCAACGTGTTGACCAGATCCGGTCCGGCCACCAGGACCGGCAGGACCAGGACGGCGAACAGCAGGCCGCCCAGATAGGCGAGGAAGGCCAGGATGCGCTGGCGGATCCAGCCGCGCATCTCGTCCAGGCCGTAGGAGATGGTGATGGAACGGATGAAGACGTTCATCGCCCGCGAGCCGGACCACAGTGACACCAGGAACGTCACCGACAGCACCCCGCCCTGGACCCCGCCCAGGAAGTCGTCCACGAGCGGTTCCACGACGCTCTCCACCGTGTCCGGGGTCAGCACCCGCGCGGTCAGGTCCAGGATCCACAACCGGATCTCCTCGACGAGTTCCTCACCCAACACGGCGGCGAGTGGGCCGAGGGCGCCCAGGAGACCCAGCAGAAGGGCCGGCAGGGAGATCAGGGTGAAGAACGCCGACTCCGCGGCCAGTCCGATGACCCGGTTACGGGAGAAGGCGCGGATGGTGCGTGCGACGAGGAGCGTCCCGCTCCGCACATGGCGGTGCCGTCCCAGCCACGCGTCGACCGCGAACCACAGCTTCTCCCAGAAACCCACCACAGAGGAAACGTTAGCGGGCCGCGTTCCGGAGGGGGCGGCCGGGCACCCACGTCGCGTGACGCGGCTCACTCTGTGTCATCACGAGGGCACCTGGACAAAGCCCCGGCCCCGTGACATTCTTCAGGACATGATCGCTCCCTTGGACCCCATGCTCCGCGTGCGCCGCCACGTGGATCTGCTTCGGGTCCGCAGCGCGATCTGTTGCAGCGTCGGTTAATCTCGCCGCCTTTGACGCACCCCAGGGGTGTGCGCGGCGCCGGCGCTCCCCTTTTCTTCTCTCCCACACGCGGATTCCGACCCGTTCGCAGGCACGACGACGTGCCGCGGCACGGGCGATGAGGTGCGGGCGCCGGGGCCGTGAACGCTCCGCGACACCCATCGGAGATACCCGCGATGCCTCCCTCTTCCGCGCAGACCGACAGGACAGCGACCGCGGCCAAGCCGCGCCGCCGCCGTGGCGAGGGCCAGTGGGCCCTCGGCTACCGCGAGCCGCTGAACCAGAACGAGGAGAACAAGAAGAACGACGACGGGCTCAACGTCCGCGATCGGATCATCGACATCTACTCCAAGACCGGGTTCGACTCGATCGATCCGTCCGACCTTCGCGGGCGCTTCCGCTGGTTCGGGCTGTACACCCAGCGGGCCCCGGGCATCGACGGCGGCAAGACGGCCGTCCTCGAACCCGAGGAACTCGAAGACCGCTACTTCATGTTGCGTGTGCGTACCGACGGAGGGCAGCTGACCACCGCCCAGCTGCGCGTCCTCGGTGAGATCTCCCGCGACCACGCGCGTGACACCGCGGACATCACCGACCGCCAGAACATCCAGTACCACTGGGTCCGGATCGAGGACGTGCCCGTGATCTGGGAGAAGCTGGAGGCGGTGGGCCTTTCCACCACGGAGGCCTGCGGCGACACCCCACGCGGCATGCTGGGCTGTCCGGTGGCGGGCGTGGCCGAGGACGAGGTCATCGACGCCTCACCGCAGCTCCGGCAGATCTATGAGGAGCACATCGGCAGCCCCCTGTTCTCCAACCTGCCCCGCAAGTTCAAGACCTCGATCTCCGGGTGCGCCTCCCACTGCGTCAACCACGAGGTCAACGACGTGGCGTTCGTCGGTGTGCGCAACGAGCAGGGCGAGGTCGGCTACGACCTTCAGGTGGGCGGCGGTCTGTCCACCAACCCGATGTTCGCCCTGCGACTGGGCGCCTTCGTGCGTCCGGAGCAGGTGAGCGAGGTCTGGGCGGGGGTCTGCTCGGTCTTTCGCGACTACGGCTACCGTCGCCTGCGCTCGCGCGCCCGCATCAAGTTCCTCATCAAGGACTGGGGCGCGGAGAAGTTCCGTGACGTACTGGAGAAGGAGTACCTGGGCTACGCGCTGCCCGACGGTCCCGCTCCCGAGCTGGACTCGGGCCTGCGCCGTGACCACGTGGGCGTCCACCGTCAGAAGGACGGAAGGTTCTACGTGGGCTTCGCTCCCCGGGTGGGCCGGACTCCGGGCACGAAACTGGTGCGCGTCGCCGAGATCGCCGAGGAGCACGGTTCGAGCCGGGTCTGCACCACGCCCGACCAGAAGCTCATCATCCTGGACGTCGAACAGGACCGGATCGCCTCCCTCACCGCCGCCCTGGAGGCCGAGGACCTGCAGGTCCATCCGAGCACGTTCCGCCGTCAGACGATGGCCTGCACCGGTATCGAGTACTGCAAGCTGGCGATCGTGGAGACCAAGGGACGCGCCTCCTCCATGATCGACGAGCTGGAGAAGCGACTGCCGGACTTCACCGAACCGCTGACCATCAACCTCAACGGCTGCCCGAACTCCTGCGCGCGCATCCAGGTCGCCGACATCGGGTTCAAGGGTCAGTTGGTCGTGAACGACCGCGGTGAGCAGGTGGAGGGCTACCAGATCCATCTGGGCGGCCACATGGGACTGAACGCCTCCTTCGGCCGGAAGGTGCGCGGCCTGAAGACCACCGCGGATGACATGCCCGACTACGTCGAGCGGGTGCTGCGTCGATTCCAGGAGCAGAAGGAGGACGGCGAGTCGTTCGCGTCCTGGGTCGGCCGGGCCGAGGACACGGACCTGAAGTAGTCCGAGCCGCCGTGGTCCGGTCCGGACCACGGCGGCCGACCCCACAGCAGTGCGGCCGGTTCCGGAGGGTCCGTGCGGGCCCTCCCCCACCCGAACCGGTCAAGGCCCCGAGCAAGAGGAAGAGGTGCGCCATGTCCGAGAGGTCCGCGCCCCACTACTGCCCCTACTGCGGCGACGAGGACCTGGTGCCGGAGGAGGGCGCCCTGGTCAAGGGTGAGGGCTACCCCTGGGCCTGTCTGTCCTGTGCCCGGGTGTTCCGGGTCAAGTACGTCGGGTTGCGCTCCGCGTCGTTCTCCGTGGAAGGCGCCCCCACCAGACCGACGGAAGGAAATCCATGAGCACCACCATCACCCCCGTGGGCGGAGCCGAGTTCGCCGAACGTGCGGCGGAAGAGCTGGAGGAGGCCTCGGCCCAGGAGGTCATCGTCTGGGCGTCGGAGACCTTCGGCGACCGGCTGTGCGTGACCTCCTCCATGGCCGACGCCCTCATGGTCGACCTGGTATCCAAGCAGGTTCCGGGGATCGACGTCGTCTTCCTGGACACCGGCTACCACTTCCCCGAGACCATCGGCACCCGCGACGCCGTCGCCTCGCTGTACGACATCAACCTGATCAACGTCGAACCCCTCCGCACGGTGGCCGAGCAGGATCTGGCCCTGGGCCCGCGCCTGCACGGACGCGACCCCGGTATCTGCTGTCATCTGCGCAAGGTGGAGCCCCTCCAGAGGGCTCTGGCCCCCTACTCCGCCTGGCTGACCGGTCTGCGTCGGGAGGACTCGGTGACCCGCCGCGACACCCCCGTCGTGCAGTGGGACGGGCGGCGTCGGATGACCAAGGTGAACCCGATCGCCCGATGGACCCAGGAGGAGGTCGACTCCTACATGGCCGAGAACGGGGTGATCGTGAACCCGCTCCAGTACGACGGCTACCCCTCGATCGGATGTGAGCCGTGCACCCGGCGGGTGGCTCCCGGCGAGGACCCGCGCAGCGGCCGGTGGGCCGGTACGGGCAAGACCGAGTGCGGAATCCACATCTGAGCAGGTACCGCGTCACGGGTGGTGTCGTCGACCCCACCCGCCTGAGCGTTGATGCTGATCAGTGCTTCACGCTCGTCGTGTCCGCTCCCCCTCGCTCCGGTGGGGGTGCGGACCCGGCCGGGCCGCGGCGTTGACCCCTACATCCGAAGGCGAGGAGATGACGGCGGTGGACAGGACCGGAACACCATGGGGCGGATCCCCCGAGGAGGACGTGCCCCTGCTCGCGGTGGCACACGGAAGCGCGGATCCCAGAGCCGCCGAGACGGTGTCCGCGGTGTTCGAGCGGGTGCGGTCGCTGAGGCCCGGACTGGACGTGAGGGTGTCCTATCTGGATCATGTGGCGCCCAGCGCGGCGACCGCCCTGGAGGAGTTGGCCGCCCGTGGAGCGGGCGAGGCGGTGGTGCTGCCGATGCTGTTGACGTCGGCCTACCACAGCAAGGTGGACCTGCCCGGGGTGCTGGCGAGGGCGCGTGAGCGCAGTCCCTGGCTGCGGGTGCACTACGCCCACACTCTGGGCCCGCATCCACTGTTGCTCGACGCGGTGGAGCGGCGTCTGGAGGAGGCCGGGGCCCGACCGGGTCCGGACACGGCGTTGGTACTGGCCTCGGCCGGTTCCAGCGACCCGGAGGCCAACGCGACCGTGTCCGCCATGGCCTCGGAGCTGGCCGCACGCGGCCCCTGGCGCGAGGTGGCGGTGGCGTACGCGTCCGCGACGCTCCCCCGCCCCGGCGAAGCGGTCACGGCCCTGCGTGAGCGGGGCGCATCACGGGTGGCCGTGGCGACCTACCTGTTGGCTCCGGGGTTCTTCGCCGACCGCGTGCGCGACCAGTCCGTGCGAGCGGGTGCGCGGGTGGTCTCGGCGGCGCTGGGAGACGCGCCCGAACTGGCCCGGGTGGTGCTGGAGCGCTATGACGCCGCGGTGGCCGCCGGGCACACCGCCGGGATGCTCTGAGGCGGGCACCGAACCTCCCGTGACTTCTCCGCCGCCCCGAGAAAACGCCTTGCCTCGGGCTCGGGTCCCCGAAAGAATCACGATGAGGCGTTCCGGACGGGCGCCGACGATCCATGGGCTCTGGGGGTGACCGGTGTCGGAGACGGGCAAGTCGGCGCGGGAAGGTGTGCGCGACCTGTTGCGGGGTCTGCCCGTGTTCGCCGGGGAACTGCCGGACTTCGACCCGGGGTCGGCCCCCGACGATCCGGCGGAGCTCTTCCTGGAGTGGTTCACCACGGCGGTCCGCAGTGGTGTGCCCGAACCCCACGCGATGACGGTCGCCACCGCGGACAGGGACGGTGCCCCCTCCGCCCGGGTGGTGATCATGAAGGACTTCACCCCCGAGGGCTGGTGGTTCGCCACCACGACCACCTCACGCAAGGGACGGGAACTGGCCGAGAACCCCCGCGTCGCGCTGCTGTTCTACTGGGGGGCGCAGGGGCGACAGGTGCGGGTGCGGGGCCGGAGCGAGATGGCGGTTCCCCGCCAGTGCGCGGACGACTACCTGGCTCGACCTTTGGAGTCCCGTGTGGCGGGGCTGCACGGAAGGCAGAGCGAACCCCTGGCCGACCTCGCCGACATCGACCGCGTGGCGGACGAGAGCCGCCGGAGGTTGGAACGCGATCCGGAGCTGGTACCCGAGGACTGGGGGCTGTACCTGGTCCGTCCGGCCGAGGTGGAGTTCTGGCAGGCCGACCCGGACCGGCGCCACACCCGACTGCGCTACACCCGCGCGGGCACGGAGTGGGAGCGTGGCCTGTTGTGGCCCTAGATGTGCTGTTCGGTGAGGTTGGTGACACGGGCTGCTGGGACTCGCCCTCCGATCCCGGTGGGGGCCGATGGTGGTTGTACCAGTCCAAGAAGTCGGGATAGGCGGCTTGGCGCTCGGCCTCGCAGGAGTAGAGGCGAGCGTATGCCCACTCGGTGGCCGGCGTGCGGTGGAACCGTTCGACCTTGCCGTTGGTCTGGAGGCGCCAGGGCCGGGTCCGCCAGGCTGCCTCTCGCTACGCCTCTGCGCTCGTGAAGCACGACCAGGCTGAACTTCGCACATCGTCTTGCGAGAGATCGTCTGGACGACCGCTCGCCGACCCGAAAGCCCTCGGAAAAACACTCCCTAGCGTGAGGGCGGGCGGCGGCTCCGCGAGAGCACCGGCGGCGCACCGTCCCCGTTCCCGGCCATGACCGAGAACCGCGTCTCCTCCGGGGCACCTCCCCCATCGGGTCTCCTCCGACGGGGCGTCCCCTGGTCGGGTAGCGGAACCCGTGCAGGGGAACCTCGGGCGGCTCACCCTTCCCCACGGGTCCGTACGTCGACCTCGGACATCGCTTCCGACACCGAACACGGCCGACCTCGGTCGCGGCGCCGGCGTCTTCGCCCCCGCAGGACCGAACCTGATTCGGTTCTGTGTCACCGCCACGGGTAGGATTCCCGCACCCCGGATCACCCGCGTCCAGGAACGGAAAGGCGGCCACCATGCCCCCGACACACGAGGTCTTCAATCAGGCTCCCCCGCTCGGCGACTACGCCGCCGCGGACGATCCCGCCCTGTTGGAGGGACTACGGCGCGAGGGAGCGGGATGGGCCGAGGCCGAGGTGCGCGAGGTGGGCGACGCGGCGGGCTCGGAGCGCGTCCGCGCCTGGGGCGAGTCCGCCAACGCCTATCCGCCCGTTCTGCGTACCCACGACCGTTACGGGCACCGGGTGGACGAGGTCGACTACCAGCCCGCCTACCACGTGCTCATGGACCAGGCGGTGGAGCGGGGCATGCACGCCGCGGCCTGGGCGGACGAACGGCCCGGGGCGCATGTGGCCCGCGCCGCCAAGTTCTTCCTGTGGTCCCAGCCCGAGGCGGGTCACGGGTGCCCCGTCTCGATGACCTACGCGGCGATCCCCACCCTGCGCCACTCCCCTGAGCTGGCGCGGCGGTACGAGCCCCTGTTGACCGCGCGCGTCTACGACTTCGGGTTGCGGGCACCGCACACCAAGCGCGGGCTCATCGCCGGTATGTCGATGACCGAGAAGCAGGGCGGCTCGGACGTGCGCGCCAACACCACGCGCGCGGTGCCCACCTCGGAGGGCCACTATCTTCTGACCGGGCACAAGTGGTTCACCTCCGCACCGATGAGCGATGTGTTCCTCACTCTGGCGCAGGCCCCCGAGGGGCTGACCTGTTTCCTGGTACCCCGGGTCCTGGAGGACGGCGGCCGCAACGCGCTGCACATCCAAAGGCTCAAGGACAAGCTCGGAAACCGGTCCAACGCCTCCGCCGAGCTGGAGTACGACGGCGCCGTCGCCCATCTGGTCGGCGAACCGGGCCGGGGCGTGCGCACCATCATCGAGATGGTCAACTGCACCCGACTGGACTGCGTGATCGGTTCGGCGTCGGGGATGCGGGCCGCGGTGGTGCAGGCGCTGCACCACGCCGAGCACCGGCAGGCCTTCGGTTCGCCCCTGGTCGAGCAGCCCCTGATGCGCAACGTGCTCGCCGACCTGGCTCTGGAGTCGGAGGCGGCCACCGCGTTGATGATGCGCTTGGCCGGGTCCGTGGACCGCGCGATGCGCGGTGACGAGGGCGAGGCCGCCTTCCGACGGCTGGGGGTGGCCGTGGGCAAGTTCTGGGTGACCAAACGTCAGCCGGCGCACGCGGCCGAGGCGCTGGAGTGCCTGGGCGGCAACGGGTACGTGGAGGAGTCGGGCATGCCCCGCCTCTTCCGGGACTCCCCGCTCAACTCCATCTGGGAGGGCTCGGGCAACGTGGCGGCACTGGACGTGCTGCGCGCGATGGGCCGCGCTCCCGAGGCCCTGGAGGCGTTCATGACCGAACTGGGCACCGCCAGGGGTTCGGACGGTCATTACGACGCGGCGGTCGAACGGTTGGAGAAGACCCTCGGCGACCCGGAGCAGATCCAGTACCGGGCCAGGTCCGTGGTGGAGCTGATGGCGCTGACGCTGCAGGCCTCGGTGCTGTTGCGGTATGCGCCGAACCCGGTCGCCGAGGCCTTCACCGCCTCCCGTCTGGGCGGCGAGTGGGGCCACGTCTTCGGGACCCTGCCCCGAGGAGTGGACACCGGTCTGATCCTGGACCGGGCCCGCCCACGCGGATAGATTTCCCAAATCCCATCAATAACAGCGAACATCTTTAACCCTGACAATTCCATCTACAAAACCCGTAAAGGGACGGCCGGTGAATGATCATCGGCCGAATAGGCATACTTCCACGTCCGGAGCGGAACAAAGAAGTCGTCACAAAAACGAACGCGGGCCTTCGGGCGGGCTGCGGATCCGTGAACCCCTCCCCGATCGGGGAGGGGTTCACGCGACCGGACCACCTCTCCCGAAGTCCCTGACTCCAAGAGACTGACGAGGCCTATGGTGGAAGTCTGGCCGGGTAGTTCCTATCCGCTCGGTGCGACCTACGACGGGTCCGGCACCAATTTCTCCCTGTTCTCCGAGGTCGCCGAGCGAGTGGACCTGTGTCTGTTCGACGACGACGGCTAGGAGACCC
>CALGOD010000777.1 GCA_937957845.1 uncultured Nocardiopsis sp. | reverse complement strand
ACCTCGCGCAGGAAGGCGTGCTCCTCCAGCTGGTCCAGCACGCCCTCCAGGAACGCTCTGCCCTTGGCCGGGAACCGTTCGGTCAACGCCTGGCGGGTGAACCCCGAGCGCAACGTGGGCTCCAGGGCACGCCACAGGGCCTCGGCCCGCGCACCCCGGACCACCACGGCGGTGGTCCCCATGCTCAGGGCGATCCCCTCCTCGGCGAGGGAACGGGCGCGGACGGCGGTCTTCAGTCGCATGCTGTGGTCAGACATCGCCCACCCACGGCAAGGTCGGCCTCAGCTCGGGGTCGTTGCGCTGGTGGTCCACCACACGGCGCACGGTCTCCTCCCAGGTCTCGCCCACCACCTCCTGGGCCGCGGAGGTGAACAGGTACGCGATCGAGTACCGCTGGATCGGTGTCACGCCCATCAGCGGCAGCAGGTCGAAGAAGCAGTTGATGAGGAACCGGAACGCGGCGAAACCGTACCCGTCGCCCAGACGGGTGAAGTCCAGCTTGCGGAACTCCTTGTGGAAGTCGCTGTAGGAGCGCTCGTCCGACCCGCTCCAGCGGATCCGTGTGTCCTCGCCGAAGCGGGCCGCGGTGTCCAGCCGGTCCGGGTGGGGGAAGGGCAGGATGTGCTCCTCGCGCGCCAACGCCACCGCCTCGGGCAGCCATCGCCGCGCCCACTCCAGCCACGACAGGGCGAACCGGTCGGACGTGGTGCCCTCATGGAGCGCGCGCAGCGTCTCCACCAGGCCCTCCCGCTGCGCCTGGTACGCCCCGGCCAGACGCTCCTGCGCCCGCCCGTCGGGATCCGACCAGTGGAAGTACTCCTTCCAGTGGGACAGGAAGGCCTGGTAACCGGAGCGAAGTCCCCACTCGGGATACTGGGAGGCGATCGCGCCCATTCCGGCGAACACGTTGGCGGTCACCGGCCCACCGCCGACCTGGTCGGCCACGCGCGAGATCCCGTCGGTCAGCACCCGACCCTTGAGCGCGGCGGCCTCACGTCCACGGAGGAACGTGTCCACCGGGTCGCCCTCCAAACGGAGGATCGAGTTGTCCGGCTCAAGCGGCGCGTAGGGGGGTTCCACCAGTTCCAGACGGCCCATGCGCTCGGAGAACACCGCGTACTGGTCCGGGTCGATCGGATCGGCGGACGGCCTGCGCGTCAGGAAGTCCCGTACACGGGCCTCCACACCGCGCACCGCGTCGTCCACGGCCTCGGCCTCGCCGTCCGCGTACAGGACACAGTGCGGGCCGAGCCGCCAGTGCAGGTGGAGCCACGCGGCGGTGATCCCCTCCTTCCGGGCGGTCTCCTGGGCCGCCGGTACGAGGCACTCTCCCAAGAGAGCGCTCTTGTCACTGTCGTAATAGGTCACTCGGAGTCCGACGGTCAAGGAACCAGCCTCACTTCGCCTGGGGGAACGGGCACCGGAGGGACGGGGGAGGGGGTGGTGGACAGTTCGAGGAACACCTCCGTGGCGTGTGCGCCACGCGGCCCACTCAGACCGGACAGCGCCGGAGAGGGCAGGAACTCCTCCGCGAACAGGGTCGTGCCCAGATGGGCCAGCCGTTTCGCGGCGGTCATCGTGTGCAGTCTGCTCAGGAAGTCCACATGTTGGGGTTTGGGCGCCATCGCACGCTCCATCGGTCCCATCCGGGACCCCTGGAGCGGTCGGACGAACACCTGGTCGGGCATGCCCCGCAGGGTCCGCTCCACGTTGATCCGGCGGTACAGCCGGTCCGGCCCCTCCCCGGGGCGGGCGGTCAACATGGCGGAGTCCAGGGGCCAGCGACGACGGAAGAGCAGCACGTCGCCGAAGGAGATCCGCGGAGTCCCGCCCGGCACACGATGCGCGGACCGCTCCTCCTCCCAACGCTCGTGCAGGTCGATGACGGTGTCGCCGAAGGAGAAGAACGGGGATTCGGCGACCATCGCCACGAGCATCTCGTCGTAGGGAAGCGCGTGCGGGACGAGGAAGCCCGTGTACACGGGGTCGATCTCCCGTGAGCCGCGTACCAGCCTCAGGCCCCGGGGCGTGTGCACGAGATGCAGCTCCGCGGTGGAGGGGCCCGCGGCCATGACCGGTTCGTCGCGCAGGGCCAGCTCCTCGTCGGCCAGCAGGGGCGACAGGTTGGCGTTGAACCCCAGTGCGGACCGCATGTGCACGAGGTCGGCCTCAGGCGGGCTCAACCTGCGCACGTGCGCGGCGACCCGGTCCCGCACCTCCTCTGGAAGCGCGGACAGGAACCGACTGAAGTAGCGTGCCCGACCGCCGTACAGGTGGTTGAGGACGAGCCTGCCCCGGTCCGGCTGACCGAACACGGCGAAAGAGCGCCGTGCCGCGAACTCCCGCTCGGGCAGGAGCGCGGCGACCTCCTCCACCACGGCCGGATCGACCTCCACCGCCTCGGCGTCCTCCCTGGCCAGCTCGTTGAGGTGGCCGACCGCGCGCCTTCGGGCGGCCAACAGCCGTGCCAGGTCCCCTTCCGCCTCCCCCGTGTCGCCCGCCATCAGGCGCTGCGTCAGGGGAAAGGCCTCGCGGGCGTGTACGGCGAACTCGTCCAGGTCGGTGCAGCGTCCTCCCCGGCCGTAGCGGGCCACGAAGACGCTTTCCAACGCTCCGGCCAGCACCCTTTGGTCGTCCAGGGCGAACAGCAGCGGCATGAGACCGTGCAGGTCGGAGGTCCACTTACGGGTCCACTCACGCGGAACGGGGGCTCCGTGCGAGAGATGGCAGTCCTCCACCAGAGGAGAGGTGACGACGTCCTCGGCGGGACGTCGGACGGACGGTGGGGTCTCTTGGGCGGTGGAGGACGTCTCCCCGCTCCTCTCCTTCGCGTCGTCGTGCCCGTACGCCGGGTCCAGGGCCTCCGACCACAGGCGCTGTAGGTGCAGGACCGAACGCGCCCTCTCCGCTCCCGAGGCCGTCGCGAATCCCGTGAGCACGTCCCGGGTCGCCTCGAAGGCCGCGGTCACCCGGGCCGCTCTCGGACCGGGAAGGTCGCGCGCGAGGTCGTGCCAGCGTCGGACGTAGTCCGGGGACTGTTCGGCGGCCGGGGCCCATGGCACCAGTACCCCCGCCCCGATCAGTTTGTCCAGCACGGCCAGAGCCGCGGCGGGCTCCTGTCCGAGGTCGGACGCCAGCTCGTCGCGCAGTCGGTCCAACCGCACCGGGCGGGCGGCGCGGTGTTCGAGGGCCGCCACCAGGTGCTTCCACGCTCCGGTCAGCGGAACGCGCACCTCTTCTTCGCTGAAGGCCTCCGCGCGCAGCCCCGAGGAGGGCGGCGCCCACCGGCGGCGCCGTACGAGCAGTCGGTCGCCCGCGCGGCGGGCTCCACCGGTCAGTACCCACTCCAGCCCCAGACGGGCTTCGGGGTCGGTGGCCAGCGCTCGTCCCGCCTGCCGGACCAGCAGCCGACGCAGAGCGGTGTCGACGTCGAACCGCAGCGGCTCACCGTCGCGTTCCACAGAGGACGGCCGCTCCATGTCGTCGAAGTACACGCCCGTGTAGAGCGAGTAGGGGCTGACCTTCACCGTGGAACGCGAGTGGTAGTGGACCAGGGAGGGTTCGGCCTTGCGCATCCGTTTGTCCGGAGGTCCGTCGGAGGCGGCCCGCGCCGAGACCGCCCGGTGCAGGTCCGGGCTGGACATCGCGATGCCGCGGTCGGTGTGCGGGTCGCGCGCCCACGCGGTCAGCGCGGCGCGCTCCTCGGACAGGACGGTCTCGTGGGCGGAGTCGAGGACCTCGGCGGCGGCGCGTGTGCGTTCCCAGCTCTCCGCCCACTCGGCGAGGGCGCCGATCCGCCACGTGATCGGATGACCCGTGAGCGGGCTTCGGGGAGGACGACGGTTGTACACGTCGCGTTTGGTCTTCAGAGCGGTGCGCCGGTGTTCCTCGTCGTCCAGGTCGGGGGCGGCCGCGTGCAGGGCTTCGAGCAGCCCTTCGCGGAGCCCCTCCCTGCGCGACTCCTCCTCGGCAAGGACACGCAGCAGTTCGTCGTGCGCCTCCACGTCCGTGCCGCGCAGCGGCAGGTGGGGGTACAGGTTCACGCGGGAGACGAGGTAGGGGCCCTCCACGCAGTCGAAGGAC
>CALGOD010000776.1 GCA_937957845.1 uncultured Nocardiopsis sp. | reverse complement strand
CCGCCACCGGCCCCATCCCTCCCGAACTGTTCGACGACGCGACCGCCGCCGAGGCAGCACGGCAGGCGCTGGAGGAGGAACTGGCCGACGCCCGGCTTCGTCACCCCGGGGTCGCGGTGAGCACACGGGTGGTGCGCGCCCATCCTGTGGTCGCCCTGCTGGAGGAGGCCACCCCCGCCGATCTCATCGTGGTGGGCTCGCGTGGTCGGGGTGGTTTCCGTGGGCTGCTGCTCGGCTCCGTGAGCCACTCCGTCCTGCACGGCGCCAAGGGTCCCGTGGCGATCCTACGCTGACCTCCTTCGGCGTGTACATGCCCGTCCACGTGGGCCGATCCCCTCTTCGGAGGGTGGGGGCGGAGGCACAGGTCTAGTTCCACCCACGGAACCTCGTTCCGGCGATGTGACAAATAGCACGCCGTGTCGTCCCTGGAGGGAGAAATCCCCTGTTCTGGGGGAAAGCGGCTCCGATCAGTGGCGGAGTGGGCGACGTGTGAGCCCTTGCCTACCCGGTGGTAGGACGACCGGATCCCTTGCTATGCAGGAATTCCTGACCTTCGCGCGCCACTTAAATAGACCATTGGACTATACCAATTGGTCACTGCGGGGTTTCGTCGTTCATGATGCGAGAGATCTCGATCTTAAGGAGCCGCTGTGACTGCCGTGGGGACCGAAGTGGGCACCGCCCCGACCGACAACGAAGAACTCGTCTCCTGGGTTCGTGAGGTCGCGGAGCTCACCCAGCCGGACGAGATCGTGTGGTGTGACGGTTCGGAGCAGGAGTGGACCCGCCTGACCGACCAGCTGGTCGAGCAGGGGACCTTCGTCCGCCTGAACCCGGACAAACGCCCCAACAGCTTCTACTGCAAATCCGACCCGACCGACGTCGCGCGCGTCGAGGACCGCACCTTCATCTGCTCCGAGCGCGAGGAGGACGCGGGCCCGACCAACAACTGGATCGCGCCGGACGAGATGCGCGCCACCTTCGGCGAGATCTTCCGCGGTGCGATGCGCGGACGCACCATGTACGTCGTGCCCTTCTGCATGGGTCCGCTGGGGGGCGACATCTCCCAGCTCGGCGTCGAGATCACCGACTCGCCGTACGTGGTGGTGTCCATGCGCATCATGGCTCGTATGGGCACTCCCGCCCTGCGCCTGATCGAGGAGCGCGGGGAGTTCGTCAAGGCGGTCCACTCGGTGGGCGCCCCGCTGGAGCCCGGTCAGCAGGACGTGGCCTGGCCGTGCAACTCCACCAAGTACATCTCGCACTTCCCCGAGACCCGCGAGATCTGGTCCTACGGCTCGGGCTACGGCGGCAACGCCCTGCTCGGCAAGAAGTGCTACGCGCTGCGCATCGCCTCGGTGATGGCCCGCGACGAGGGCTGGCTCGCCGAGCACATGCTCATCCTCAAGGTCACCCCGCCCAAGGGGAAGGCCCACTACGTCGCCGCCGCCTTCCCGAGCGCCTGCGGCAAGACCAACCTCGCCATGCTCCAGCCGACCATCCCCGGGTGGAAGGTGGAGACCGTCGGTGACGACATCGCCTGGATGCGCTTCGACGACGAGGGGCGGCTGCGCGCCATCAACCCCGAGGCCGGCTTCTTCGGTGTCGCACCCGGCACCGGTGAGAAGACCAACGCCAACGCCGTGAAGACGCTGTGGGGCAACAGCATCTTCACCAACGTCGCCCTGACCGACGACGGCGACGTGTGGTGGGAGGGCCTGACCGAGGAGCCGCCCGCGGGCCTCACCGACTGGAAGGGCCGCCCCTGGACCCCGGACTCCGACGAGCCCGCGGCCCACCCGAACTCCCGGTTCACCACCCCGGCGGGCCAGGCGCCCACCATCGCCGACGAGTGGGAGGACCCGGCGGGTGTGCCCATCTCGGCCATCCTGTTCGGTGGTCGTCGCGCCACGGCCGTACCGTTGGTCACCGAGTCCTTCAGCTGGCAGCACGGCGTGTACCTGGGTGCCAACGTCTCCTCGGAGAAGACCGCCGCGGCCGAGGGCTCCGTCGGCGAGCTGCGTCGTGACCCCTTCGCGATGCTGCCGTTCTGCGGCTACAACATGGGCGACTACTTCGCCCACTGGGTGAAGCTGGGCAAGGAGGCCGACGAGTCCAAGCTGCCCCGCATCTTCTACGTCAACTGGTTCAAGAAGGACGCGGACGGCCGCATCGTGTGGCCCGGCTTCGGAGAGAACAGCCGCGTCATCAAGTGGATCATCGAGCGCCTGGAGGGCGAGGCCGACGCGGTCGAGACCCCGATCGGCCGGGTGCCGACCGCGGAAGCCATCGACACCGAGGGCCTGGACATCTCCGCCGAGGACCTGGAGTTCGTCCTGGAGGTGGACGACGACGTCTGGAAGCAGGAGGCGGCCCTGGTGCCGGAGTTCTTCAAGACCTTCGGCGACCACCTGCCCGAGGAGCTGTGGGACGAGTACCACGCCCTGCT
>CALGOD010000775.1 GCA_937957845.1 uncultured Nocardiopsis sp. | reverse complement strand
CGGCGGTGCTGCTTCCGGCCGTGGTGCTGGCCGGTGTGACGTTGTGCGTGGGGTTGGGCGCCGAGGTGCTGTTGGCCCTGAGCGCGCAGGCCGCCGCCCACCTGCTGGACACCTCCGCCTACGTCGAGGCGGTGACGGGACGATGATCTCCCTCCTGCTCAGGGTTCTTCGGACCTTGTGGCTGCCCTTCGCCTACACGGGGTACGTGGTGGGGTCGTCGATCCGCGTGTCCTGGGACATCCTCACACCGGGCAGTGCCTCCACCCCGGCGTTCGTCGAGGTGCCGCTGCGTTGCAGGACCGCGTTCGAGGTCACGACGATCGCCAACATGGTCTCCCTCGCCCCCGGGTCGGTGACCGTCGCCACCCGGATGGACCCGCCCACCTTGTGGGTGCACGGCATGTACGCCCCCACCGACGAGGCCTTCCGTGACACCGTCTACGCGATGGAGGACCGTCTGTTGGGCGTGACCCGACGGAAGGGGCCTCCGCCGCGGCCCGATGTCGGGGAGGGGGAGACGCGATGAATCCCATCGATGTGGCCTTGGCGCTCATCGTGGTGTCGATGGTCGTGGCCACCTACCGGATCCTCGCCGGCCCGGCCAAAGCCGACCGGGGAGCCGGTGCCGATCTGGTCTTCTTCGGCTTCGTCAGTTTCGTCAGCGTCCTCGGTCTGCGGTTGTCCACGGAACTGGTGATCGACATCGTGCTCGTGTGCACCCTGGTCGGCTTCATGTCCGCCCTGTCCCTGGCCCGTCTGATCGCCGGAGGAAAGCGATGAGCACACTGCTGGAGACGCTCAGCGTGGTCTGCGTGGTCGTGGGAGCGCTCGTCTTCGCCACCGGGGCCTTCGGCCTGCTGCGGCTGCGTGACTTCTACGCGCGCATGAACGCACTCACCCTCGCGGGGGGACTAGGGACGGCCCTGGTCCTGCTGGGTCTGCTGCTGCGGTTCCCCTCGCTGGAGAACGCCCTGAAGATCGGTCTGGCCCTGCTCGTGCAGTTGGGCACGGCCGCTGTGGGAGGTAACGCGATGGCCCGGGCGGGCTACCTCGCGGGGACTCCGATCTCCCCGGTCACCCGGCGCGACGCCCTGGCCGAGGCGGCTGTGGAGGACGGGTCGGAGGAGGAGACCTGAGAGGTGCCGGGCGAGGGCGCGGGGGACGGGACGGCTTCGTGACGCGCCGAAGAACACCGGCGTACCACGGGCCCTACCTTCGGCGGGTGGGGGAGTCGGTGATCTGGGCGACCGTGGCCTTGGCCGTGCGTCCGACACCGATGAGGGTGTCCGAGGCCAGGCCCGTCCAGTCGCCGTAGCCCAGGAGGAACAGGCGCGGTTCTTCGACCGCCCGGGTGCCCTCCAACGCGATCCGCCCATGATCGTCCCGAAGTCCCAGCGGGGCGAGATGGTCCAGGGCGGGACGGAAACCGGTGCACCACAGGATCGCGTCGCAGTCCATGTGGGAGCCGTCCGCCCAGGCCACACCGGTGGGTGTGATCCGTTCGAACATCGGTTCCGTCTTGAGCGCGCCTCGTTCGCGGGCCTCGCGCACGGGCGGCACCACCGCGATGTCGCCCAGGTCGCCGATACCCGGTGGGACGCGGGCACCGCTCTGCCGGGCCCGTAGGCGGCGGGTGGCGATGTCGAACAGGGCACGGCCGTCCAAGTGGTCGGGGAGGAACCGGGGAGGGCGCCGAACGGCCCAGGTGGTCTCGGCGACCTGGGAGAGTTCGGCGAGGATCTGGGCCGCGGAGTTCCCTCCGCCCACGACGACCACCCGCTGTCCGGCGAACTCCTCCGGAGAGCGGTAGTC
>CALGOD010000774.1 GCA_937957845.1 uncultured Nocardiopsis sp. | reverse complement strand
ATCTCCCGGGCCCAGGGCCTGCCCATTGCTTGTGAGGCATGCGGTTTCGACTTCGCCACAGCCTACGGCGACCGCGGCAACAACTACATCGAGGTACACCACATCATCCCCCTCCACCACATCGGGGAAAGCGAGACACGACTCGAAGACCTCGCGCTTCTGTGCGCCAACTGCCACCGCATGATCCACGTTTCCAAGCCCTGGCTGACCGTCGACCAGCTCCGCGCCCTCGTGGAAGAACAGCGCCAGACCCAGGTCTGACCAGAACCGCGAGAGCCCCGCTGTCGATGCACATTCAGTGCACATGGCTTCGAGAGAGCCCCGGGAACGATGAGAAGCGCCAAGAACGAAGACCAAGGTCAGGGCCGGTTTTCGGGGCTCGGCCACAGGCCGCCCCCGACCCCCAGTACGGGAAGAGGTCGTGGGTTCAAATCCCACCACCCCACCACCTCATCGGTTCCAGGACCCTCCTTACGGAGCCCCGATACACTTCGGCCTCATGGAGAGTCCAGGAGAACCAGCGCACCCCTTCCACGGAGTCCGTGCCCTGGACCTCTTCGCGGGACCCGGCGGACTCGATGTGGCGGCGCACTTCCTGGGACTCAGGAGCCTGGGGATCGAGTGGGACCGGAACGCGTGCGAGACGCGCTACGCGGCCGGGTTGCCGACCATCCACGCCGACGTGAGCGTCATGCGGGAGAGCCGCTTCGACGAGATCCCCGCCTCGGTCGACGTCCTCATGGGCGGCCCTCCCTGCCAGTCCTTCTCCATCGCGGGGAACGGCGCGGGGCGACGGACCCTGGACAAGGTGCGGGAGTTCATGCATCGCCTCGTGAAGGGGGACGACGAGGCCGAGATCGACCGGGACCTGCGTTCCTTCGACGAGGATCCGCGCACCGCCCTGGTGCTGGAACCACTGCGATGGCTCCTCAAGGCGATCGAGACCGAGGGGCGCGACCCGTACAAGGTGATCGTCCTGGAGCAGGTGCCTTCGGTCCTGCCGCTCTGGCAGGCCTACGCGGAGCTGCTGCGCGGTGGGGAGGGGCGGCTCAACGGCGTCAAGTACGAAGCCGAATCCTGGGTGCTGAAGACCGAGCAGTTCGGGGTTCCGCAGACACGCAGGCGCGCCGTGCTCGTCGCCCGACGCGTGGGCCTGGGAGCCGTCAGTCCTCCCGAACCGACCCATCTCCCCTTCACCCTGCATGGGCGGAGGAACGACGGCCAGTCCGGCGTGGCCGCCGACGAGCCCGCCGCCGAATCCACCACCGAGTCCCCGACACCGGGAACCAAGCCCTCCTGGGTCTCCATGGCGGACGCCCTGGAGGCGGCGAGCGCCCCGGAGAACTCCCCCGTGGACGGTTCCCGGTTCCGTACCGGCGACCGGATGCGGTTCTTCGTGGTCTCGAACTACGGTTCTGGAGGGGATCCGAAGAACCGCGGCCGTCGTCTGTCCTCGGAGCCCGCCTTCACGGTCACCGGGAAGATCTCCCGGAACAAGGTGTACAGGGACGACGCCGAGTACCGGCGCGGCGCGTCCGACCGCTTCACCATCCCCGAGGCCGGTGTGCTCCAGACCTTTCCGTACAACTTCCCCTGGGCGGGGAGGGATCAGGCGCAGCAGGTGGGCAACGCGGTGCCGCCCCGCCTGGGCATGCACGTGCTCGGTATGGCTCTGCGTGGAACGCCTCCGACGGAGGAGGAGTTGGCCGCCGCGACCACCTGGCCGACCGTGTCCCCCGCGACCACGGAGGAGCTGCGCGCCCTCGGGTGCGGTGACGGAAGCCAGTGTCCTCCCCCTTCGCACAAGGCCGT
>CALGOD010000773.1 GCA_937957845.1 uncultured Nocardiopsis sp. | reverse complement strand
GCAGGGTCCCCACCACCCGGCCGTCGCGGCGGGCCACCGCCAGGAACTGGTTCGGATCCGCGTCGATGGCCTCGAAGGCCGCCTGATAGATCCGGGGTTCCTCCGGGCTCTCCCGCCGAGCGCCCAGCGGGTCGTCCGCGAGCATGGCGACGATCGCCTCCACGTCCTCCGTCCGTGCGCGGTCGATGGTCAGGTCGTCGTTCATGGGTTCTCCGTAAGTTGTTAGGTGGCCCAGGAGGGCCGGGTGTGGCTGATGGGTTCTTGCCTTGCGTGGCTCCCAAGGAGTGGCCGCCCGGCCCTCCAGGGCACTCCGGTCGCTGATTGAGATCCGCGCAACAGTCGCTGTTTACGGAGATGACGACGGGGTGTTCCACGGGCCGACGGCATGACGTCGAACTCCTGGAGGAGCGGATGGAACCCTCGCGTGAACGGGCCTGGGTCGGGATCGACGCGGCCGGGGACCTGTCCACGTACCGGGACGCGGGTCACCTGGCCTCGGCGGCCGGGCTGGTCCCGGTTCCCCGGGACTCGGGGCGCCGGACCGGGAACCTGCACCGTCCCAAACGGTACAACCGCGCGTTGCGCAGGGTGTTCTTCATGTCCGCGCTCTCGTCGATTCACGCGGACGGGCCGAATCGGGAGTTCTACCAGCGCAAGCGGAGGGAGGGGCTCAAGCACGTCCAGGCGGTGATCGCTCTGGCACGCAGGCGGGTGAGCGTGGTGTGGGCGCTGTTGCGGGACGGGCAGGTGTTCACCCCCGTCCCACCGGTCCCGCTGGCGGCTTGACAACTTCATTGAGACTCCCTGGGGTCGGTTCGGCCGGTCAGAGCAACAGTTCTGCCACGGCTTCGAGGTCCTCCACGACGGTGGTCGCGTGCGCCAGGTCCCCGGGTGCGGCCGTGGAGGTCACGGCCACCACCGGCATCCCCGCGTCCAGTCCGGAGCGGACACCGGTGGCGGAGTCCTCCACCACCACGCAGCCCTCGGGCGGGACCCGCATGCGTTCGGCGCCCAGGAGGTAGGGGGCCGGATGGGGTTTTCCCTCGGACACGTCGTCGGCGGTCACCAGGACCCGGGGGAGGGGCAGCCCGGTCGTCGTGATCCGGGCGTGGGCGATGCCCCTGCTTCCGGACGTGACGATCGCCCAGCGTCGGCCCCGTCCGTGGAGTTCGTTCAGGAGTTCGTGGGCGAAGGGTATGGCGCGCACCCCGTCCCCGGCGGCCGCCTGGTGCGCCGCGATCCGAGACGCCTCGCCCCCCGGGTCCAGATGCGGGGCGAGAAGCCGGACCAGGCCCTCGTCGGTCCGACCGTGGTGGTGCGCGAGTACCGTGTCGACGTCCAGGCCGCGCTCCACGGCCCACGCGGTCAGCCCCGCGGTGATGCTCTCGGCGGAGTCCACCAGAACCCCGTCCAGGTCGAAAAGTACGGTCGCCCCGTCGTAGTCGCCCACATCGTTCCCCGTTCCGGTGGTACTCCGTCGGTGCGAAGAGACTATCCACGGGCACGGTCCTCCCGGAGTCGGACCATGCCCGTGCCCGATGCCCGCACGTTGATTACTGTTGGCCCATGGACGCCGAACAGATGACCGCCCTCGTTCTCGCCACCGAGGACGAGGACCCGCTGGCGGGGCTGGACGCCGCGGTACGGCTGCGCAAGGAGATGGAACGCGTCGAGGCCGTTCTCGTCCGACGCGCCCGTAACCAGGGCTCCACCTGGGCGGAGATCGCCGGGGTCCTCGGAGTGTCCAAGCAGGCCATCCACAAGAAGTACGGCGGACGGGGCCTGCTCCGGTCGCAGGAGTAGGCCCGCGCCCGGTGGACACGTGCCGGCCGGTCGCTCAGCGTAGGGCCTCGGCGAACCGCTCCATTCGCCCGCCGAACCCCTCCGCGTCGCCGAACCACACCGCCACCGCGTCCGCCCCGGCCGCGGCCAGTTCTCGGAACATCCCGACGGCGCGGTCGAACTCCTCCCCTTCTCCCGCACAGGAGAGCCGGGTCCCCGCCCGCACAGGACGGTTCGTCAGCTCCCTCAGCCGATTCCGGGCTCTGGTGAAACCCTCGACGTCCAGACCCACGCCCTGCCAGGCGTCGGCGAACTCGGCCGCCCGCCGCAGCGCACGGTCCGACGTCCCGCCGACCATCACCGGTACACGCCGGGCCGGACGCGGCTCGAAGACGCCGTGTTCGTAGGAGTGGAAGCGCCCCTGGAAGGCTCCCTCCCCCTCGAACAGGTGCCGCAGCAGCCGCAGGATCTCGTCGGTGCGGGCCCCGCGGGTGGTGAAGTCCGACCCGACCGCGTCGAACTCCTCCCGAGACCAGCCGGTCCCCACCCCCAGGACGAACCGCCCCTCCGTGAGGGCGTCCAGGGTCGCCACCTGCTTGGCCAGGGGGAAGGGGTCGCGCAGGGGCGCCACGAGCACCGACGTGCCGAGGCGGATCCGTTCGGTGCGCGCGGCCAGGTACGACAGGGTCACCAGCGGCTCGTACACGCCTCCGAACGTCGTGCCGTACGGTGCGGGCGGCAGCAGGTGGTCGGGCAGCCAGACCGTGTCCACGCCCAGCCGCTCGGCTGTTACGCCCAGTTCGATGAGGGTGCGGGGGGACATCCGCGGCGACTCGTCGGGCAGGACCACCTGCAGGCGGGTGCCCGTCATCGGTTCCGTGAGTTCGCTCATGGGTCGAC
>CALGOD010000772.1 GCA_937957845.1 uncultured Nocardiopsis sp. | reverse complement strand
TGCGCGAGATGGCGCACGACATCGTCAACGCCATGACGACCCGGGTGCCCACCGGTGAACTGCGCTCGACCCTGGAGGACCTCGCCCACGCCGACGGCCTCATCGCGGTCACGCCGGTGTTCAACGCCTCCTACAGCGGCCTGTTCAAGTCCTTCTTCGACGTGGTCGACCCAGAGGACCTGGACGGCAAGCCGGTGCTGATCGGCGCCACCGGCGGCAGCCCGCGGCACTCCCTCGTCCTGGAGCACGCCCTGCGACCCATGTTCGCCTACACCCGCTCGATCGTCGCACCGACCGGCGTGTACGCGGCCTCGGAGGACTGGGGCGTGGGCGAGGGCGGTGGCCGTGAGCTGTCGGCGCGCATCGACCGCGCGGCGAGCCGGCTGGCGGCCCTGGTCGGCGAGAGCGTCCCGAGCACACCGGACCCCTACGAGGAGCCCGTCCCCTTCTCCGAACTGATGTCGGGCCTGGGCAACTGACCCACCCCGCCGGTCCGTCGGAACGCCGTCCCCGCGACCGTCGCGGGGACGGCGTCCTCGTTCACGGCCGGGGTCGTGCGATGCCCCGCGGTGCCCTCCTCTCCCCCGCCCTCCGGCCCGACCGCACACCCGTTCCCCTGCTCGGAGCGGGTCCCGATAAGGGGCTCTGATCGGCGTTGTGCGGCGTCCCCGGCGGCTCTCCTGATCGACTCTTGGGGAAGGGAGACGTTCGGAGGAGCCGGCGCGCGGCGGTTCGATGCCCTCCCTGGGTCGACCCAGCGGATTTCGACCGGCACCCGGGACCGGTGGCGCCTCGCGGTACCGGCCGGTTCCCGCTTCGCCGGTCCCGGTCGAGAGCGAGGTTCCCGGCCCCACCCTGCCTCCGCAGGCCTTCCATGTCTCCGGTCGTCCCTCGGCGACACCCCAGCGGGGCTTGGTCGCCACCACAGCCCACCACGTAGAGTGATCGACGATGAGCGAAGCGTCGAAGTCAGAGTCGATTCGCCTCCGGTGTGAACGCCGGAGCACCCTCGGGTAGGACCTCGACAGTCGCCGGGAAAACCACAGCCGGACCTTGGAGCCCGCCCTTGAGACGCCAGTTCTTGAACGATCCGCAAGACATCGTGCCCGAGGCGTTGGAGGGGTTCACCGCGGCCTGGCCCCATCACGTGCGTCTTCACAGCGAACCGGCCTACATCGTGCGCGCCCGCCCCTCCTCCGACAAGGTCGCGGTCGTCTCCGGTGGTGGTTCGGGCCACGAACCCCTGCACGTGGGCTTCGTGGGCACCGGCATGCTCGACGCCGCCGTGCCGGGGGCCGTCTTCGCCTCCCCCACCGCGGTGCAGATCAGGGCCGCCTCCCTGGCCACCGACACCGGCCGGGGGGTACTGCACGTGGTCAAGAACTACACCGGCGACGTTCTCAACTTCCGTATCGCCGGGGAGTTGCTGGCCGAGGAGGGTGTGTCCAGTGAGGTCGTCCTGGTCGACGACGACCTGGCCACCGACACCGGCGATGGCGCCGGCCCGGGCCGGCGCGGTACGGCGGCGGTCCTGGCGGTGGAGAAGATCTGCGGTGCCGCCGCCGAGCTCGGCGCGGACCTGGCGTCCCTGGCCGCGCTCGGTCGCAGGGTCGCCGCCGGCGGACGCACCCTGTCCGTGGCACTGGCGGCGGGCGCCCACCCGGGGGAGTCGCGCCCCTCCTTCGACCTGCCCGCGGACGAGGTCGAGTTCGGCGTGGGCATCCACGGTGAACGGGCCCGGGAGCGCCGGGCGTTCGCTCCCGTCCGCGAGCTCGTCCCCCAGATGGTCTCGCCCCTGATCCAGGCCCTGGATCTGGGGCGCGGAGAGCAGGTGATCACCATCGTCAACGGCCTGGGCGCCACCTCCGACCTGGAGCTGTACGGCGTGTTCGGCCAGGTGCGAAGCTTCCTCGAAGGCTCCGGGATCGGTGTCGCCCGCCGTCTCGTGGGCTCCTACGTCACCTCGTTGGACATGGCCGGCTGTTCGGTGACCCTGGTGCGCACCGACGAGGAGATCCTGCGGCTGTGGGACGCACCCGTGTCCACCCCCGCGCTCACCTGGTAAGGCCCGCCCACCACACGTCAGGAGCACCGGCATGGCAGACCAACTCAGTCCCGCCCACGTCCAGCGGTGGATCCACGGCTTCATCGACGCGGTCGAGGAGGAGGTCGACCATCTCACCGACCTGGATCGCCGCAGCGGTGACGGTGATTTCGGAACGAACATGGTCGGCGCGCTGCGCCGCTCGCGCGAGGCCATGGCCGACGCCGACGTGGCCACGGCCGG
>CALGOD010000771.1 GCA_937957845.1 uncultured Nocardiopsis sp. | reverse complement strand
ACGACCTCCTCACCGCGATCCGGAAATGCTGGGGTTCCCTGTGGACCGACAGAGCCGTCGCCTACCGCCGGGACCTGGGCATCGACGACGACTCCGTGCACATGGCCGTCATCGTGCAGCGCATGGTCGAACCCCGGGCCGCCGGCGTGCTGTTCACCGCCGACCCGGTCACCGGAACCCGTGGCGAGACGGTCGTGGACGCCGTCCCCGGCCTGGGCACCGCCGTGGTGGAGGGCACGGTACGACCGGACCACTATGTGGTGACGGCGAACGGCACCCTCTCCGGGCCAGAGGACGGATGCCTGTCCAGGGGCGAGGTCGAGGAGCTCCGCGCGACGGGGGAGCGGTTGCAACGCCACTTCGAAGCCCCACAGGACATCGAGTGGGCCATCGCCCCCCAAGGCACACTCTGGACACTTCAGTCCCGTGCGATCACCACCCTCTTCCCTCTGCCTTCCCACCACCCGGACGGGCCACGCGCCTACGTCGAGAGTGGGCACATGCAGGGCATGCTGCGCCCGTTCACCCCGATGGGCATGTCCGTGCTGAAGGTCACCGCGGCGGCGTGGTTCGGGGTCCTGAACATCCGCACGGAGTCCGACGCCGAAGGTGAGGCGAACGCGCTGTTCACCGCTGTGGGAGGTCGGCTCTATCTCGATCTCACCCCGTTGCTCCGCAACCGCCGGATCCGCGGATGGCTGCCCGAGGTCCTGACCCTCTACGGACCCCGGGCCTCACAGGCCGTGCGCCACCTGCTCGACGACCCCCGTTTCGCTCCGCGTCCGGGCGGACGCACCGATCCACGTGCCGTGGCCCGAACCGTCGGAAGGGCACTGCCGCCGATCTGGGACGTCCTCAGCGGGGGCGTGAACGCGCTCCTGGATCCCGACGAGGCCAGACGTCGCATGTGGGAGGTGGGGGAGCGGGCCCGGGAGGAGGTGGCGCACACCCCGGCGCACGTGGTCACGGCCGGGGATCGGCTGGAGTACGCGAAGGGGTTACAGGGACGGGTGTTGGCGCGGTGGCCGGCCCCGATGATGGGCCCCCTCTACGTCGGGCTGCTCTGTGGAAGGCTTCCGGAACTGTTGCTCAGGGGTGTGGCGCGCGAGGGCGAGGTGGCCACGGTCCTCGGTGGGATGCCGCACAACGTCACCACACAGATGGACCTGGCCCTGTGGCGGCTGGCCGACGGGGCACGCGAACACCGGGACCTGCTCCAGGGCACTCCGTCGGAGGAACTGGCGGACGCTTACCGGAAGGGAACCCTCCCCGACATCGGCCTCGACGGCTTCCTGGAGAGGTACGGCCATCGGGGGGCGGCCGAGATCGACGTCGGGGTCCCCCGGTGGGCGGAGGATCCCGCGCCCCTGTTCGCGGCGATCGCCAACTACCTGCGCGTCACCGACCCGGAGCAGGCGCCCGACCGAAGGTTCTCCCGGGCCGTGGCGACGGCCGAGGGCGCACGGAGCGCGTTGGTCCGGCGGGCCCTTGCCTCCCGTCCGGTCCGCGCACGTCTGGCGGACTTCTGCTTCGGGCGGGCCCGTGCCCTGGCCGGGATGCGGGAGTACCCCAAGTTCGTCTGGCTGTACGCGACGGCCCAGACCCGTCGGCAGCTGCTGCGCATCGGTGCCGAGATGGTCGACGAGGGAAGGCTGGCCTTGCCCGACGACGTCGTGTTCCTGCGGATTCCGGAGGTACGCGCCCTGCTGGACGGCGTGGACCAGCGGCCCCTGGTCGCGGAGCGCCGTGCCGCGTACCTGCGCGAGCGGCGTCGTCGCCACGTGCCCGCGGTCCTGCTGTCCGACGGCACCGACGTGGAGGCCGCGCTGCCCGCCCCTCCCGCCGGGAGGCGGGGGGAGCTCGTCGGTGTCCCGGCCTCCACCGGTGTGGCGACCGGCGTGGCCCGGGTGGTCCACGATCCGGGGGAGGCCTCGCTGGAACCGGGGGAGATCCTGGTCGCGCGGACCACGGACCCGGGGTGGACGCCCTTGTTCATGACCGCGGGAGGGCTGGTCGTGGAGACCGGTTCGACCATGGCGCACGGGCCCACCGTGGCTCGGGAGTACGGGATTCCCGCCGTGATCTGTGTGCCCGGAGCGACGACGCTGCTTCGCGACGGACAGAGGATCACCATCGACGGAGGCGCCGGGACCGTCCTTCCCGAGGAGGAGTAGGGCGCCGCCGTCGCCCGGCGATCGTGTACCTGTGGTCACTTTCGAGCCCGAAAGTGACCACAGGTACGGGCTCGCGGGGAGTGGAATCTCTCGCGTCACACCGGCACCGTTTCCGGTCGCCCCGCCGGGGCTCACTGTCCCGCCTGCCCTGCCGGGCCCAACCGTCTCGCCTGCCCTGACGACCGCACCAGCCTCAAGAACCCCGACATCCCCGACGGCACCGGCCATCCCGTACTTCCCAGCCGTCATTCCTTCCCCGGCAGACCCCACCGTCCCGGCAGCGGCGGTCACCTGCCGTCAGCAGTGATGGACAAAAGGGGCACAAGGTGACAGGGGGGTAGGGGTTGTTATTTTTTGGCGGAAGTGTAACGTTAGCCTTGCCTTACTAAGCCAAGCCTTACCGAAGCCGGTGTGGCTCACCCCTGTCTGGAGCCCTCGTGTCCCCACGTTCGACAGCCCTGTTCTCCCTGCTTCCCCTCTCGGCGCTGGTCCTGGCCGGGTGCGCGACCGGAACGGAGGCGGACGCGGACGCGGGAACGGAGTCGGCCTCGACCGTCGTCGTCGAAGCCGAGAACGGTGACATCGAGGTCACGCAGACCCCCCAGACCGTCGTGGTCTTCGACAACGCCCAGCTCGACATCCTCGACGCCCTCGGCGTGGAGGTCGCCGGCATCCCCTCCGCCGAGGTCGTTCCCGAGATCTTCGCCGACTACGCCGAGAACGACGACGTGGCCAACGTCGGCTCCCTCTTCGAGCCCGACTTCGAGGCCGTCGCCGCGCTCGACCCCGACCTGATCATCAGCGGTGGACGCAGCGCCGAGGCCACCGGGGAACTCGCCGAGATCGCCCCCACCATCGACATGTCCCTGGACACCTCCGCCCTCGTCGACAGCATCACCGAGCGCACCCTCGCCTACGGTGAGATCTTCGACAAGGCCGACGAGGCCGAGACCCTCACCACCGAGTTCGCCGAGCGCATCGAGGAGGTCGGCGCCAAGGTCGCCGAGGCGGGCGACGGCCTCGTCCTCATGTCCAGCGCCGGTGAGATCAGCGCCTACGGTCCCGGCTCCCGCTACGGCTTCTTCTACGACGCCCTCGGCCTGGAACCCTCCATCGAGATCGTCAACGAGGAGGCCCGCCACGGCGAGGTCCTGTCCTTCGAGGCACTGGCCGAGGCCGACCCCGACTGGCTCTACGTCATCGACCGCGACAACGCCATCGGTGAGGAGGGCGCCTCCCCGGCCGAGCAGGTGCTCGACAACGACCTGGTCGCCCGCACCACCGCCGCCGAGGAGGACCAGATCCTCTACCTCGACTCCGCGGAGCTGTACCTGGCCGGCGGCATCCAGGCGCACCTCAACGTCCTGGACGACATCGAGAACGCCCTCTCCTGATCCAGTGATGTCCACGACCATCACCACGGCCGACCCCGGGGAACGGCAGGCGCGCCCCTCCCCGGGGCGGCGCTCCACGCGCCTTCGCCTCCCCCTCGCGGTGCTCGCGGTTCTCATTCTGGCCGTGATCAGTCTGTTCGTCGGCGCCAGCGACATCACTCTGAGTCGCCTCGTCGCCGAGCCGGACACCCGGGAGCTGTTCCTGCTCAGCCGCGTGCCGCGCACCCTCGCCCTGCTCCTGGCGGGCGCCGCGGTGAGCGTCGCGGGCCTGATCATGCAGATGCTCACCCAGAACCGGTTCGTGGAGCCCTCCACCGCGGGCACGGTGCAGTCCGCGGCGCTCGGCATCCTGCTGGTCACCATCTTCTTCCCGGCTGCTCCGCTGCCGGTGAAGATGACCGCGGCCTGTGTCGCCGCGCTCCTGGGCACCGCCTTGTTCCTCGGTGTGCTCCAGCGTGTCGCCCTGAAGTCCTCGCTGATCGTCCCCCTGGTCGGCATCATGCTCGGCGCGGTGATCAGCGCGATCACCACCTTCATCGCCCTGCGCTACGACCTCCTCCAGACCCTCGGCGTCTGGCAGTCGGGGGACTTCTCCGGCATCATGCGGGGCCGCTACGAACAGCTGTGGTTGGTCGGTGTGCTCGCCCTGGCCGCCTACCTCTTCGCCGACCGGCTGACCGCCGCCGGGCTCGGACGCGACATCGCCGTCAGCATCGGGCTGAACTACCGGGCCGTCATGGCGCTGGGCATCGGCATCGTCGCCGTCGTCAGCGGCGTGGTGGTGTCCGTCGTGGGAAGCCTGCCCTTCCTCGGCCTGATCGTGCCCAACCTCGTCAGCATGGCGGTCGGCGACCACGTGCGCAGGGGGGTCCCCTGGGTCTGCCTGCTGGGCGGAGGCGTCCTCGTGCTCTGCGACATCGTCTCCCGGGTCATCCGGGCGCCCTTCGAGATCCCCGTCGGCAGCGTCCTCGGCGTCGTGGGCGCGGGGGTGTTCCTGTACATGCTCCTGCGAAGGAGTTCCCATGGCCGTCGTTGAGCGCACCGGGGCACCCGAGCACGGCGCCGCCCCCCGGTTCCCCACCTGGGCGCGGATCGCACTCCTGGGCGCGATCGCCGTCGTCTGCGTCACCGCCTACCTGACCTACGGGGTCACCGGCAACGTCGCCTACGTGGTCGAACGTCGCTCGACCGTCGTCCTGGGCATGCTCGTGGTCGCCCTCGCCGGCGCGGTCTCCACCGTCCTGTTCCACACGGTGACCGACAACCGCATCCTCACCCCCTCCATCATGGGCATGGAGGCGTTGTTCGTCCTGGTGCAGACCTGCCTGGTCTTCCTGTTCGGCGTCGCGGGCCTGAGCGCCCTGCCGCCGGTGGCGGCGTTCCTGACACAGACCGCGCTGATGATGACGTTCGCGGTCCTGTTGTTCCGCCGCCTCTTCACCGGGGGGATCGGCAGCCTGCACCTGACCCTGCTGGTCGGCATCGTCTTCGGGGTGCTGTTCACCAGCCTGTCCCAGCTCATGCAGCGGCTCCTGGACCCGAACGAGTTCAACGCCCTGCAGGGCCGCCTGTTCGCCCGGTTGTCGCGCGCCGACCCCGACCTTCTGCCCTGGGCCGCGTGCGCCGTCGTGCTCGTGGTCCTCTACGTGTGGAGCCGGCACCGACTCCTGGACGTGCTCGCGCTGGGCAGGGAGACCGCCGTGAACCTCGGCGTGGACCACGCCCGGGTGGCCGTCCGCATCCTGCTGATCGTCGCCCTGCTCACCTCGGTGTCCACGGCGCTGGTCGGACCGATGACCTTCTTCGGCTTCATGGCCGCGACCCTCGCCTACCAGATCACCGGCCGCCACGAGCACCGGTACGTCCTCCCGGTGGCCTTCCTCGTGGGTCTGTGCACCCTGGTGGGCGGACAGTTCGTCCTCGAACACCTGCTGGGACACGCGGGCACGCTCAGTGTCGTCATCGAGTTCACCGGCGGCGCCCTGTTCCTGTACTTCCTGTTGCGAAAGGCCGCGCGTTGATCGAAGTCACCGACCTCACCAAGGTCTACGGGAGCCAGACCGTCCTGCGGGACGTCCGCCTCCAGATCGAGCGCGGCGGCGTCACCTCGATCATCGGGCCCAACGGCGCGGGCAAGTCCACGATGCTCACCATCATCGCTCGCCTGTTGAAGGCGGACGGAGGTCGGGTGAGCGTCGACGGGATGGAC
>CALGOD010000770.1 GCA_937957845.1 uncultured Nocardiopsis sp. | reverse complement strand
GCGTTGGACTCCTCGGCGGTGGAGAACCCGGCGTACTGACGGATGGTCCAGGGCTGGTTGACGTACATGGTCGGGTAGGGGCCGCGCAGGTAGGGCGGAACACCCGGCAGTCCGGACACGAAGTCCAGCCCCGCGACGTCGTCGGGGGTGTAGAGGGGCCTGACGCCGATGCCCTCGGGGGTCTCCCACTCCAGGGCGTCGGCGGCCTTTCCTGTGGTGGCCTCCACGGCGCGACGCCAGGCGGCCTCACCGCCCTCACCTGAGAACTCGGGCGGCTCCGGGGCCACGGTGGAGAAGTCGGGGATCATGAACGCGCCCCCTGGGCTGTGGTGGACTGTGCCGGCGGATCGGTGAGCAGGGTGTCGAGCAGGTCGGTGAGCAGGGCGACGGCGTCGCATCCGGCGTGGGCGAAGCCGTCCACGCCCGCCTCGCGGTAGGCGTCGCGGGGCTTGCCGGCGAGGAGGACCCGCCGGGCCCCCGCCCCCTTGAGCGCTCGGGCGACGGCCTCGGCCTGCTCGGCGTAGACCTCGTCGGAGGAGCAGATCACCGCGACGCGGTGGCCCGAGGCCGCGAAGGCCGAAGCCGCGGCCTCGGCGTCCTCCAACGGCCCGGGGTCGTGGGAGTCGACACCGCCGGCCGCGAGCAGGTTGGCCGCGAACGAGGCGCGCGCGGTGTGCACGGCCACCGGTCCGAGCGTGGCCAGGAAGGCGGTGGGCCGGTGCCCGGTGTCGCCCGCCTGGGTGTCGCTACGGTCGCGCAAGGCCTCGTACTCCTCGGCGTACCGGCGGACCGGGAAGCCGCCGGCGACCGGTGTGGCGGGGGGAGAGGCCGGGTCGTGCTCGCGCACCAGCGGGACCTCGTCCGCGTTGGGGAACTCGCTGACCCCGGTGAGCGGGGCGCGGCGGTGGGCCAGGTCCAGGCGACGGCGTTCCCACACCGCGTCCACCCGCTCGCGCAGGAGTCCGCTGCCCAGGGCCTCGGCCGCGCCGCCCGCGGCCTCCATCTCCTGGAAGAACGCCCAGCCCGCGCGGTACAGGTCGCGGGTGAGGGCCTCGACGTGGAAGGAGCCCCCTGCCGGATCGATCACCTGCGCCAGGTGCGACTCCTCGATGAGCAGGGACTGGGTGTTGCGGGCGATGCGGCGCGCGAAGTCGTCGGGCAGGCCCACCGCGGAGTCGAACGGGGCCACGGTGACCGCGTCGGCGCCGCCCACCCCGGCGGCGAAGCAGGCGACGGTGGTGCGCAGCATGTTCACGTGCGGGTCGCGGCGGGTCATCATCGCCTCGGACGTGGGCGCGTGCAGCCGCATGGTGCGCCGGTCGGCGGCCACCCCGCTGGCGGCCAGCACCTGGTTCCACATGGCGCGCACGGCCCGCAGCTTGGCGATCACCGCGAACTGGTCGGCGTTGGCGGCCAGCCGGAACTCGATGCGCCCGGCGGCGTCGGCCACGTCCAGCCCGGCGTCGTGCAGGGCACGCAGGTAGGCGGTCGCCGCGGCGATGACCCACCCCAGTTCCTGGCCGTCGGAGCCGCCCGCGTCGTGCACGAGACGGCCGTCCGCCACCACCAGCCCCAGCTGGGGACGCTCCTTGGCACGGTCGACGGCGAAGCGCACCGGGTCGGTGACGTCGGGGCCTTCTCCCGCACGCGCGGCGGTGGTGAGGGGGTCCACCCCCAGGTGGGAGATGATCCGCCCGTCGGGCACGTCGGCGTCGGCGTGGACGCGCAGCAGCGCGTCGGCGGCGTCGGAGTAGTGGGCACCTGCGTCCAGCACCACGGGCGCCAGATCCAGGTGGACGTCGGTGAGGGCCTCGCCCAGCGCGGAGGCCTGCAGGCCGGTACCGCCGACCGCGATCCACAGCGAGTTGACGCCGTTCATCAGGTCGTTGTGCACACGGCGGCGCAGGACGGCCGGGTCCGCGTCGGTGTGGCGGGCACGGATGTCCCAGCCCTGGGCGACCCCGCCGCCGGGCCGGTAGCCCCGGGTGAAGGGGGCCAGCCCCGGGAAGCCGGGGTCGGCCGCCGCGGGCTCGGCGGTGGCGAGGGGTTCGATCGCGAAACCGTCGTAGGTGTGCGTGGCCAGCACCGACTCGGGCTCGTCGGCGAGCCTCTCCTCGGGCACACCGCTCTTGCGCAGCACTCCCGCGACGAGTTCACGCCACCGTCCGTACGTGGCGGCCGGGAACCCCTCGGCCAGGTCGGGCGCGCCGGAACCGGCGGCCCCGTTCTCAGGGACGTCCATACATCGGATGGTAGGAAATCACGCTCGGTCACGAAACGTCGGGGT
>CALGOD010000769.1 GCA_937957845.1 uncultured Nocardiopsis sp. | reverse complement strand
AGAGCCGCTGCCCAAGCCATCAGGGACGGCGAAAAACCGAAGGAAAACGCAATATGTCGCGGCGACCTATCATTGCGCCATGCGGCAAGAGGCGAACGACCAGGGTGAACACGAGCGCGAACGCGAGCGCATCGTGCACGAGATCCAGACCCTGAACGGGGCTCTGGAGGAGGAGGTGCTGGCCGCCCTCTTTCAGCACCTGCTCTCGATGAACCTCACCATCCAGCAGCTCAGGGTGTTGATAGTCCTGGTCACCACGAAGGAGGGGGCGACGGGCAGCGGCCTGGCCACCTCCTTCGGCGTCTCCATGGCCTCGATGTCCGGTGTGCTCGACCGGCTCGTGGCCCAGGGCCTCGCCACACGGTCGGCCGACGCCGACGACCAGCGCGTCCGCCGCGTTCACGCCACCCCTTTGGGCACCTCGGTCGTGCGGCGTCTGATGGTGGCCCGGCCTTTTCGTCGCGACATCCTCATGAGCCTGCCGATGGAGGACCTGCGCGCGCTCGAACAGGGTTTCCGGGCCGTGAGCACACAGATCTCCAGAATGGGGGAGCAGGGCTGAGCCTGCTGTGTGAGTGGGGATGCTCTGTATGAGAGATGTGCCCTGTATGGGTGAGGTGTCCTGTATGGGTGAGGTGCCCTGTAGGAGTGGCGTGCTCTGTGCGGAGGTAAGGGCGTGGGCGAGGTGCCCTGTGCGGAGAGAGCCGTGCGGATTTCCGCGTGATCTTGCTCTGGGTGTCACTGTCGGCGGTCGAAAGTGACGCCCAGAGCAAGATCACCGTTTTATGGGCCATAGGGAAAGGGCGGAAGAAGGTTGCTCGGGGAGGGGAAGGTCACCGTAGTCGGGTGTGTTGGAGATCATCGGTGAGAGGCGGTCGGTGCCTTGCCGGTATTCTCGAACCGTGGCTTTTTCTGGGATGTGCGTATTGTCTGGTTTGTCTGTTTTTCAAGAAGTTGGAAAAACGGGCTGTCGGCCCAGATGAAAGCGCAGGTCAGGAAGTGTGCTCCCCGCGCACGCGGGGATGGACCCAAGACCGGAGTTCGCGCGAACTCCACCCCCGGGTGCTCCCCGCGCACGCGGGGATGGACCCCCCGTACCGGCTGGGCGAGTGGACCGGCGGCAGTGCTCCCCGCGCACGCGGGGATGGTCCCCCGGGCACCTCACCCATCGCCGCGATCCTGAAGTGCTCCCCGCGCACGCGGGGATCGGGACCTCATCTCAGGTGGGGCCAACGACCAAAAGAATTGGAGGCGACGCGGGTGTAGGTGGGAGTGTGGCCCCATGAGCACGATCGATGACGCCATCGCCTTGGCCGCCGCCCACGGTCGACACCTGTCCGCGCAGGGCGCCACCGTGAACGAGGCGGGTCTGGACTACCGCGTGGTCATGGCCTCCGACGCGACCGGTCGGAAGTGGGTGCTGCGCGTACCACGTCGCGCCGACGTCTCCGAGGGCATGGCCGCCGAGACACGCATCCTCGACCTGGTGGCCCCCGTCCTGGCCGAGGACGGCGTCGCGGTCCCCGACTGGCAGGTCCGGTCCCCTGAGCTGATCGCCTACCCGGCCCTGCCCGGTGCCCCCGGCTTGACGCTGACCGGCGCCGGAGAGCCCGAGTGGCACATGGACCCCGCCAGTCCGGACTACGCCGAACGCCTGGGGCGCCTGCTGGCCCGTCTGCACTCCATCACTCCGGAACAGGCCGGGGCCGCGGGCGTCGAGGTCCGCACCCCGGCCGGGGTACGCCAGGCGTGGAGGGACGACGTCGCTCGCGTGAGCGAGGCCTTCACCGTCTCCCCGGTTCTGGCCGAGGCCTGGCGGGCCTGGCTCGAAGACGACACCTGCTGGCCCGAGCGGACCGTGATGACCCACGGCGAGATCTATCCCGCGCACGTGCTGTTCGACGAGGAGGGCACGATCACCGGGGTCCTGGACTGGACCACCGCTCGTGTGGACGATCCCGCCCGCGACCTGTCGGCCCAGTACGGCGCCGCGGGTGAGGAGATGCTGCGGGCCACCCTCACCGCGTACGAGCAGGCGGGCGGGCATGTGCACTCCGGGCTGGCGGCTCAGGCGAAGCGTCTGTGGAACGCCTCCCCGATCGGATACGCCCTGTACGCGCTGATCACCGGCGCCGAGACCGACCTGGCCACCGCGGCGTCGATGCTGAACCCCGAGGCCTGACGACCCGCCGGGTCGCCAGGCGGCGCACCTTCCTCGGGGCGGGGCGTGCGTGGGGTTCCCCGCGGTGATGGAGACACTGGCCTGGCATGTCTTCGCGCACGGCGA
>CALGOD010000768.1 GCA_937957845.1 uncultured Nocardiopsis sp. | reverse complement strand
CTCACCTCCGGCGTACCCTCCACCTACGCCGACGCCGAGGCCGCCTTCGCCTCCAGCCCGGCGCCCGCCGAGCCGAACGACCCTTGGCAGACCCAGGACGCCGGGAGCGGTTTCGGCGACATGACCGGTCTTCCCAAGCGCCAGCCCGGTGGTTCCTCCCGTACGGAGGAACACCCGCCCAGCGGCCAGGACCTGTGGAACACCACCAGGGGCGCCGGGACCACCGGCGGCGTCGGCGGGACGGGCGGCTCCGTCGTCGACCCCTACGACGTCCCCGAAGAGGAGGAGCCGCAGCGTCCGCAGCCCGAGAGCGGAGGCCGTAGTCTCTTCGACCCGGCCCCCCGCGCCGACGCGGGAGGCGACTCGCCCTTCGGTGACGGCGGCTCCGTGGGCCGATCCTCCGACACCGGCTCCTTCAACAGGCCGACCGACACCGGCGCGTTCCGCCGCCCCTCCACCGACACCGGGGCGTTCCGTCACCCGGTGGGGTCGACCGACTCCTACGACGCCTTCGACGGCTCGGCGAGGTCGACCCGGCCCGGGTCCGACACCGACAACGGTGCGGGAGACCTGTTCCGACGGGGCACGGGGGCACCGGAGAAGCCGGCCGCTCCGTCCCGCTCGGACGACACCGAGACCTTCCCCGCGGTGTCGGACTGGAACAGGACCACCCCGCAGGCCCCGGCGTCCTACGACACCGACGGCCGGCGCTCCGGTGGTGCCTCCGACTCCCGAGAGGGATACGGCTCCACCGCCTACCTCTCCCGCCGTTACGGTGGTGCCCAGGGACCGAACAACACCGTCGTTCCGCCGAGCCCCTCGGGCGAGGAGAGCGACTCGCTGCCGATCTTCGACGCGATCGAGTCCAACTGGTTCAAGCGACGCACGGGAGGACCCACCGTGGACACCACGGAGACGGGTCCCATCCAGCAGGTCCCCGCGGAGCAGGAGCAGCGCCCGCAGCCGGCCGCCGGCGTCGGACCACGTCCCCAGACCGCGCAGAGCCCCCGCTCCGAGCAGGAGGAGTGGACCTCGGCCGCCGACCGTGGATGGAAGGCCGCCCGTACCGCGGTCGAGCCCCTGGCGGGCGGACTGACCACGTCGGGGTTGCCAAAACGGGTTCCCAAGGCAAACCTTGTTCCGGGAACGGCACCCAAGCCGGAGAACTTCAAGCAGATGCCCACCCGCAGCGCCGACCGCGTCCGCAACCGCTTCTCCGGCTTCCAGAAGGGTGTCCGAGAAGGACGGAACCGGCTCGGCGAAGGCGAGAGGTGACCTCAGTGGAACCTGGCGGGACGGGGTCCCCCTTATCCCCGGACGCGGGATGCAATAGCATCTACCGAGCTTCTCGAACGCGCCACACCCGTAGCTTTGAAGAGAGCAGAACACCAGACTCCCGGCTCCTCCACGGGAGGGGTCGGGCAGTTCGTAGAGGCAGTGCTGTCACATGCTGTGCCGGCGGTAGCAGTGCCCACAGAGCAGCCGGCGAATTTGGACAGGAGATCAGATGAGTCGACAGGTGAATGAACTCAACTGGTTGATCACTGATTTTGCCGACCGGGTCCCCGATGTCGCCCACGCGATCGTCGTCTCCTCTGACGGCCTTCCACTGGCTTCGTCCGCGGGTTTCCCGGCCGACCGGGCCGACCAGCTGGCAGCGATCGCCTCCGGGCTGTCGAGCCTGACACAGGGTGCGGCACGGGTGTTCGAAGGCGGCGCCGTTGCCCAGACCGTCGTGGAGATGGAGCGGGGGCTGATGCTCATCATGGCCATCAGTGACGGCTCCTGCCTCGCGGTCCTGGCGGCTGCGGAGAGCGACCTGGGTCTGGTCGCGTACGAGATGACTCTGCTCGTCGAGCGGGCGGGGCGGGCGCTGACACCAACGGCGCGCACCTCGGGAATCCACTGAACCACCACCGACAGGAGGAAGTGGTGGCACCTCACAGTAGAGATGCCGGGAGCGCCTCGTGGTTCGGACAACAGCCGAGCAATCCCCCCACGGGGGGAATGCCGGCGGTTCCGGGCGGCGGAGATGTTCCTCGACCAATCCAACAACCGTATGAACAAAGATCCGCTGGAGGGAGCGCGCCCAGTTCGCTGGTCCGTCCCTATGCGGTGACCAAGGGCCGTACCAAGCCGAAGTCTCAGCTTCCCCTGGAAGCCCTGATCTCGGCCACCGCGGCGGCCCGCAACGAGTCTGGGACGCTGACGCCCGAATTGCAGGCGATCAGCGACCTGTGCCGGGAATGGCGTTCCGTAGCGGAGATCTCCGCGCTGTTGCGGATGCCGCTCGGCGTGGCGCGGGTGCTTGTGGCGGACATGTCCGAGCAGGGACTGGTCCAGATCAGGTCCTCGCTCAACAACGATGCCCGCCCCAACACCAACCTGCTTGAAAGGGTGCTCAGTGGACTTCGCAAGCTCTAACCCAGCCGAGGAAGGCGGTGTTGGGGGAAGCGCGATGACGTCGGTCAAGATCGTCGTCGCGGGGGGCTTCGGTGTCGGGAAGACGACATTCGTTGGCTCCGTCTCCGAGATCGTGCCGCTGACCACCGAGGCGGTCATGACCAGCGCCAGCGTGGGGGTCGACGATCTCGCCAAGACACCGGACAAGCAGACCACCACCGTGGCCATGGACTTCGGCCGCGTCTCCCTGGACTCGGACCTGATCCTGTACCTGTTCGGAACCCCCGGACAGCACCGTTTCTGGTTCATGTGGGACGACTTGGTCAAAGGAGCCATCGGCGCGGTCGTGCTCGTGGACACACGCCGCCTGGCGGACTGCTTCCCCGCGATCGACTACTTCGAGGAAGCGCGACTGCCCTTCATCGTCGCGATCAACGGCTTCGACGGTTACTACCCTCACGCCGCGGACGAGGTCCGGGACGCTTTGACGCTCAGCCCGGAGATCCCCATCGTCCAGGTGGACGCCCGGGACCGCGCGTCCACCAAGTCGACGCTCATCACCCTCGTCGAGCACGCCATCACGGTGGGGGACCCCGAGGGCGCCGCCGGACAGCCCACCTCCACGGGTGGCCAGAACTCCTGGCGCTAGGACCACCCGGGCCGGGGTCCCGCACAGAACACGGCCCGGTTCCCGCACGTCGGGGACCGGGCCTTCGTGCCGGCATCATGGCGCAATGAGCTCTTCCTCCCAGTCCGACGCAGAAGCGATGACCCGGCGATTTCGGGAGGTGGCCGGGCGTGTGCTCGACTTCCTGCTCGAAGACGCTCCCGAGTGGGCACTGGACCTGGGCGACACACGCGGCGCGGCCCGACTGTCCGACCACTCCGTCGAGGCCGACCTGAGCCGCGTCGCGTCGCTCACCGACGCGCTGGGTTCCCTGGACGAGATCGACGGTGACCTCATCCCCGAGGGCGACCGGGTCGACCTGGAGGTGCTGCGGGCCCGCGTCAGCGCCGACCTGTGGCACACCGCCGAACTGCGTCCGCACACCTGGGATCCCCTCCTGCACTCTCCCGGAGAGGCACTGCACACCCTCCTGGAACGCGACGACCTTCCTCTGCCCGAACGGCTCTCGGCGGTCGCCGCGCGCTGCGCGGCCCTGCCCGACTACCTCGCCACGGCGCGCGCCCGTCTGACGGAGGGGCCCGGAATGCCCCGTGCACACGTCGAAACGGCTCTGGCTCAGGCCGAGGGGGCTCAGGCCATGCTGGTCTCCCAAGTGCCCGCCCTGGCCTCCCTGGAGCCTTCGGCCTCCTCCAAGATGGAACCGGCCCGCCTGGCGGCCCTGGCCGCCGTGGAGGAGCACGTGGGCTGGCTGCGCGCCCGGCTGGAGGGAGCCACCGCCGATCCCAGGCTGGGAGAGCGCGCCTTCGCCGCCCAGCTGTGGTACACGCTCGACTCCGAACTGTCCCCGGAGGCGTTGCTGGTGCGCGCCGAGAGCGACCTGATCGCCACCGAGGAGGAGATCGCCGAAGCCGCCGCCGAGTACCGGGACGCACCGCGTCGCCCCGGACAGGTGGCCGAGGTGCTCGCCGAGATCGCCGAGGAGAACGTCCTCGGCCCCGACACCGTCCACGACGCCTGCGCCGAGGCGCTGGCGCACCTGGACCGACGGGTGCGCGAGCTCGACATCGTGACGGTGCACGACGACCCGGTGCGGGTCGTCACGATGCCCGAGTCCCGCCGGGGTGTCCACGTGGCCTACTGCGACGCCCCCGGACCCCTGGACCCCCGAGCGGGGGAGCGCCCCACCCTGATCGCGGTCTCCCCGCCCCCCGCGGACTGGACCGCGCGACGTCGGGAGTCCTTCTTCCGCGAGTACAACGCGAGCATGC
>CALGOD010000767.1 GCA_937957845.1 uncultured Nocardiopsis sp. | reverse complement strand
TCACGCTCGCGGGCCCGCTCCGAGCGGCGTTCCTCCAGGTCCCTGGTGACCCGGATGCCCTGCGTCCGTCCGCGCAGGCGCCGGGCCGCGTTCGTCTCCTCCTCGGTGTCCCCGACCTCCGCGGTGTCGGACGCGCGCCCGGCCACCGCGTCGGCCACCTCCTCCCGGCTCAGGGCGGCCGTGTCGCCGACGCTGTAGGCGCTCTTGGAGGTGAGGCCGACGGGAGTCTGTCCGGAGGAGGCGCGCAGGCGGGCGAACCACTCGTCGCTGTCGCGCTGCTCCTCGCTCTCGCTCTGATAGACCCGCTCGGCCTCGAAGTCGTCGAAACCGCCCGGGGAGTCCTCCCCCGCGTCGTCCCGCCCCCGTTCCTGATCCTGGGGTTCCCGGTGCTCTTGGAATTCCCGGTGCTCTTGGGGTCCCTCCGAGGAGGGGTACGGGTCCTCCTCGAACCCGATGCCGAAGTAGTCGAGCACACGGCGTCCGACACCGCGTCGTGGACCTTCGGGGGACCCCGTCTCCGCTCCCGAGGCGCTGGGGCCGTCGGGCTCCCCCTCGTGGGGAGGACGTACGGGGGCTCGCCCCTCGTCGCCGGGACGTGAGGCCACCGCCACCGGTCCCCTCTCAGGGGCGACGGAGGCGTCACCGGTCCCGGTGGGGGTCTTTCGGACGGGGGCCTGCGCGGACTCCCCCGCCCGTCCCAGCACCCTTTCCAGACTCCTGGGAGCCCTGACCGCCACGGGTTCCTCGGCCGTCTCGTCCGGCTCCGTGTCCGCTCGGGCGACCGCCTCCGCGGACTCGGCCCGGGCCGCCACGGCCGGCAAGGGGGGCGCGTCGGCCCGGGAGGGACGTACGTCCACGTCCTGGACGGAGGCCTCGGTGGGCTCGACCACCGGCTCCTCACCGGCCCGGCGCCGTTTCACCAGGGGCAGAGGGCCGGCGTCCGGGGAACGGTGCCACACCCGCACGGCCACGCGGACCTCGGCGGGTTCGTACTCGGGGGCCAGCCGGGTGTACACCCGCGCCTCGGTGAGGAAGCGCGCCTGCGAGAGGAGCAGTTCGGTCAGGCGCTTGCCCTCGATCACCGGCCGGGTGGCCAGCACCGTGATCACCCCGGGAGGGACCACCCACAACACCAGGTGCCAGCCGTTACCGAACACGAACGGGGCGTTGAGGATGCCGAGCAGGATCACCCAGAGCGTGAAGACGCCCAGGGCGACCCCGAAGGTGCCCACCGGGAGCGGCATGGGCAGCCGGAAATCGTAGAGCTTGTAGAGCCGCTTCTCGATACGCCAGATGTTGGTGTACGTGGGCAGATCCACGTTCTCCGGCCTCCCTCGCCTATTCGGTGGACACGCCCATTGCTCGGGCGAGGGCCACCGCGATGACCTCGATGATGCCGGGGACGTAGAAGACGATCCCGATGAAGATGGCCAGGATGATGAACTGCGCGAATCTCGTGATCTCCCTGGTGAACAGGAAGAACACCGCCACGATGGAGACGATGACGAGGAAGAGGGGTCCGAAGAATCCGCGGAGGAAGTCGGCGAGGCCGCCGGTGTCCGGGGCGTTCTCCTGGGCGATGTTCGCCGTGAGGAAGAGCAGGTCCGTGCCTCCGGCGGCGTGGAACACGTCCGGTGTCGATGACATCAGGGGGAGCATGTCAGGCGCCACCCCCCGGTGTCGTTGCTGGTGTGCGCATGGTCCTTCTCTTCTCCTTGCCTACGGGCCCCGTCATCCGCCGAACGAGTGCGGGGCGCCCTGGATGTCCCGCACGTACCACTCGTTGCCGGAGTTGACGACGGTGACCAGGTAGTTCTGCGTCAACTGTCCGGTCTGTGTTTCCTCGGGGGCCGGGAGGTTCCACCGGACCGTGGCCGCCACCTGTCGTACGTCATCATTCCCGTTCGACGCCTGAGATGGCACCGCCAGATCGGACAGTTCACCAAATTCCAGACTGTCCGCGGGAAGAGGTGTCACAGTGGCCCCCGGTTCCACGTAGCGCTCCAGGTGCGCCGGCTCTCCCGCGTAGGCCTCGAAGAAACCGGGCAGCACCTCTTCGAGCTGCTCCTCCGCGCTCGCGTCGTGCTCGTAGGCGGAGCCCTGGGGCAGGGACGCCTGGGCGGGCGCCGCCAGCAGGGCGGGGCGGCCGGAGACCACGAGCGCGTCGTCCTCGGCGTAGACGGGCACGTCCAGCCGCATGGGCTCGCCGTTGACGTCGGCCCGGACGACGACGAGGGCGTGGTTGTCGTCGCGCACGTCCACGGCGACGACCGTGAGGTTCTCTCCGGTGAGGCTGTCGGCGGGGGCGTCGAGGGCCGCGGCCTCCCCCTCGGGGACGAACGCGGCCAGGGCGGACAGGCGCGCCTCGGGGTCCTCGGTGTCGAGGTAGGCCTCGGCGAACCTGAGGCCGAAGGCCGCCGCCGCGGTCTCGGGATAGGTGACGGTGTCGTCCCGTGGGGGCTCCTGCGCCGTGTCGGGAAGGGCGAGGCCGCCGCGCAGCGGGAACCAGACGCCGTTGAAGATGACGACGATCATGAACGCCCACAGGACGGCGCGTCCCACGCCCACCCACCAGCGTCCACCCGCTCCGGCCCGCGGCCGCCTGGCGGGAGGGGCGTCGAACTCCATGCCGTCCTCCTGGTCACGCGCGGTGGTACTGCGCCGTGACGCCTTCGCCATCCCCGCCTCCTGCACAAAGTTCCGCGCCGTTCGCTTCGAACGGCATATCCGCCATGCCTTGTCTACCCCATCCCTATAGTGAGGCATTGTGTGGGTTGGGAGCGCCCTTGATGACTCCGCGTTTCCCCGTCAACCGCACATTGCACACAACAGCCGGACTTCTCAAAAGGGGCACAATACGGCAATAGGCGAGCTAACTTCTGTTGTGGCCGCGTACATCACCACAATTACGGACTGACCGGAAAGAAACCAGTTCCCCGGAGGAGAGCAAGATGTGTCCTCCGCGGCCACAAAAGCGCCGACCTCCCTCACCAGAGCACCTCCACCGGTCCGTCCGAAGCGGGGCAAGCGCCCTCAACGACCCGGCGTCACTCCGATGACGGAGAAGTCCCCGGTTCACTGACCGGACGGGTGTCCGGAGAGCCAGTCCCTGTACCTGCCGCGCAGCAGTTCCCGCTCCACCGGCGTCGCGAGGAGTACATCGGCTCCGCCGTCGTAAGGATGGTGGACACGCCGCATCCGCGTGTCGGTGATGAACACACTCGGCACCTTGTCGTCGGCCACCGCGAGAAGCAGATCGTCGATGACGCCCCACTCCCATGGCAGCCGCCTCCAGTACAGGTGGAAGTACGTCCGGAACTCCGGATCGGGATCATCGTCGACCAGTACGGTCATCCAGTGGTTCGCGTCCGGCCGGAATCGAGGTACCTCAGGGGTGGCATCGGCGACCGCTTCGACGACGTACACGTCCATACCTGCGAACAGCTCGTCCAACACGGTGTCGTAGCGCTCAAGGATCACGGTGTACTCGTCGTCGTCATCGGCGTAGCGCTTCGACTCCGGGAGGCTGTGGAACCTGACCCAGACGTCCGGATACGCGGAGCGGAGTTCATAGCCGATGGGCGGACAGGCGGGCCATCGTCGCCGCCAGAGCTCCTTCAGCGCGTGACCCTCGACTCCGGCCACCGCACTCACCGCCCCTTCCTCGATCCGGGAACGAACCTCACCGTCCGCCGACGGTGACGGCGGACGGGAATCCGGCGGCGGCGAAGGTCGTGGCTCCGGGCCCAGGGCGCTTGCCCGTCAATAGTGGTATCGGGCGGCGATGACGATGATCTCGCGGTCGGTGACGACGTAGACCAGACGGTGTTCGTCGTCGATCCGCCGTGACCAGGTCCCGGGCAGATGGTACTTCAACGGCTCGGGCTTGCCGATTCCGGTGAAGGGATCCCGTCGTGTGTCCTCGATGAGCTTGTTGATCCGGGCGAGTACCTTGCGATCCGCCCTGAGCCAGGAGGTGTAGTCCTCCCAACCGTGGTCCTCGAAGACGATCCGCCTCACTCGGGATCCCCGACGTCCGGGGCGATCAACTCGCGCTCGGAGGTACGGGTGCCCTCCAGAGCGTTCTCGTAGGCCTTGAGCAGACGCCGGGCGTTGGCGGGAGAACGCAGAAGGTAGGCACCCTCCCGCAGCGCGGCGTAGTCCTCGGCGGAGACGGGACCACACCGGTCCCGTGAACGACGAAGGCCGTGGCCCGCGCTCTCGGCACGGACCACGGCCCCCGAACCCGGCTACACGTTGAAGCGGAACTCCACCACGTCGCCGTCGGCCATCACGTACTCC
>CALGOD010000766.1 GCA_937957845.1 uncultured Nocardiopsis sp. | reverse complement strand
CCTTGATGTAGACCGTGACGCCCCACTCAGGCACCTCGACGGCCTCGATGCGGCCTACGGTGACGTTGTTGATCGCGTTACGGATACTGGCGGCATCCATTAGGGTTCCCTCCTAAGTTGGTTGGACTCAAACGGATTACGCCCCTGCCCACAGGATAGCAGGCAGGGGCACAGTTCAACTACGGTGTGTGGCGGCGCTAGCTGCCCAAGGGGGTGATCTCGGGCTTGCCCGAGACCTTAACCTCCATGGTGGCGGAGGCCTTGTCGTCAACCGGAGCCGTGGGCTCGAAGCCCGTCATGATGCCCTCGAAGGACCACTCCGCGATTTCCTGACCGCAGTTGACCCACACGATCCGGTAGTTGCGGGGGAGGCAGTCCGAGAGGTCGTCCACGAGTACGTCGTGAACACTCGGGTTGTAGTTCACGTCGATGGACACCGAGCCCGGGTCCACGAGGCCACCGATGAACTGGCGGTAGTTGTCGGCCTGCCCGTGGTGCGTGGAGTCGTAGGTCTCCCGCTCCATGCTCGGGCCGGAGATGTTGGTGACTTCGGCAATCTCCTCGAACTCTTCGGGAGAAGCACCGTCGCCCCGCTCCAGGCGGGTGCCGAAGGCGTGCATGGCGTCAGACATGCTGGTCAACCTTTCTGCTGAGTCCGCACCCTAAATTGGATAGGGACGTGACGGAGTTCAGGGTCAGGGTCGTAGAGCGTCTGCGACAGCTCGTAGACCGTGGATACGTGGTGCCACGGTTCGGGCAGCACGAGACAGTGATTGTCGAGAGCGCTGATGACTTCGTTCTCGATCGTGGACGCCTGAGAGAAGCCACGGAACTTGGTCCACACGTGTACGGTGTGGACCGTCTCGCGGCCGTAGCCCTTCAGTGTGTTGTCGGGGGTCTGTGACGCCTCACCAACGCGCACGTAGGGGTACGCCGCACCCTCAGGTACGTAGTCGTACACAGGCACACTGAGGACGTCTGAGAGGCGCTGGTAGAAGGCCGTCTGGATGATTCCCAGAGGACTGTACGCAGTCGGGTTGGCCACTACCTCACCGCCTTCCGTACCTCGTTGGTGGCAATGCTCCTGAAGCGGTTGCGGGCTTCTTCCGCAGCGGGCCGCATGAACGGCTGCGCCGGTGACCTGCTAGTTCCATATTCTACATACGGAGCGTAGTCAACGTCTGTCGTGACAGTGCCCGTGGTGCCCGAAACCTCGCCCTTGATGGAGTTCTGGAGGGCGCGGGTGTCCACGGGGGCGTTCCGCTTGGCCGAGGCTGTGGTCTCCTCCACCACGTCAGCGACGGCAGCCGCACTGCCCCGCTCAAGCTTCGTCGGCAGACCCCCGACCTTCAGCTTGGCTTCCGAGAGTCCCCGGATAGACACAGTGGACTTCCCCATCACGGAGCCTTCCTGGGCGGCTCGGGCTGCACGAACTCGGTGTCGGCCCGCTTGTAGAACCCCTCCTTGGAGGGGTAGCCGATCGCGGCCACGCGGTAGATCTCCTCCACCCCCGTCTGGTTGGCCGCCCCTACCCCGCGCAGCTCATCGCCCCGGTACACAGGCTCCGCAGGGTCCATGTATATGGGCTGGTACGGGGTAGAGGCGGCCTGCCCACCTTCGATCTGCTCCCTGACGTGCGAGACGCCCTGCACGGGCTGGGCCACACGGCAGCGAACAGTCTTGATGAACACCCAAGTGCTGACCTCGCCGCCCGAACCATCACTGACAACCTCGCGCCGGTAGAGATCCAGAGTGCGAGTGAACAGGTACGAGATGCGGGAGGCCACCGGTCAGCTCTCCTTGACGGCCTTGGCGATGGCCTCGGCGGTGCTCAGGTGCGCACGGTGCTCGCGGTCAAGCTCCGCCTGCGCACGGCGCTCAGCGGCAGCGGCCTGCTGTACCCGAGTGCTGTTGCCCTCAGCGACGGGGACGTTGTTGCCGACGCGCTCCCACTTGGACGAGGCCTCAAGGGCGTTCACGAGCTGCTGGGCACGCTTGAAGGGGATACCCTTCTGCGCCCGCTGGTCGTAGACGGACGGGTTCAGAACCTCCTGCACACGGCCAGTCGGCTTGCCGTTGCGGAGGTACTCGTACTTCAGGTACTTGTTGACAGCCATTCAGGTCTCCCTCACTAGACGATGTCCCCGAGGTACCGGTGCCAGAAGCGGCCTCGGTGCCTGTAGGGCCTTTCACGGATCTGGTCGGGCATGTACGCCCCGAACTCAATGGTACCCAACCCGCCGCAGCCTGTCGCGTTGCGGATGATCTCCACCTCCGCGTTGGACAGGTAGAGCCCCGTAGCGAAGTTGGCGGCCCCCGCAGCGGGCGAAGACGTCCACTGGTAATCCGCGATGCGCTCGGAAGTCAGGCCGCGAGGGTTGTCGATGGCCCGGCTGTAGGACGAGATGATCACACCGAGGATGGCGTCCGGAACACACGCCGTGTCAGGGTCGTCGGGATCGACCATGTCGTCGCAGGCGTACATGCGAACGAACCCGGAGATGATCCGCAGGTACCAGGTCGCCCTAGTGGTCTGGGCGTCATCGAACGTGACTCCCAGGATCTCGGCCAACTCCTCCGGAGTCAGAAGCGGCGGCAGCGGCTCTGGACAGGCCATGGTCTCTCCCTTCAAGTGTCGGGGAGGAGGCACCTGACCGATGCCTCCTCCCGTGTGGACCAGATCAGGAGCCGTTGTCGGTGTCCAGCTTGACGATGCGGTCGGCGTCGGTCACGGCACCAGCCGCGAAGGTCGAGACGACCGAGGCGTCGGACAGGACGTCGGTGTCGTACTGGCGGATGTGGCGCAGGCCCACACCGTCGTGGGTGGTCGTGGCCGCGTCGGCCGCACCAGCCGGGATGGCGGGAGTGACGTTGGCGAACACGAGCGCGCTGCGGTGGTACAGGACAGCCGTACCGGCGTCCAGGGCGCTGGACTCCACGACGGTGAAGCCCCGGTACATGCCGATGATGGCCTGCGCGAGCGCCTGACGGGTCTCGGCCAGGGAGCCAGCCAGGGCGTCGAACGGGCTCAGGTTGGCCTGTCCCAGGAGGATGGAGGCGAAGTCCGGGCTGACGGCCATGAACCGGTCCGAAAGCGGCACGTTGGCGTTGGAGAGCTGCGCGCGGGCAGCCATGATCGCAGCGTCCACGTCGGAGCCGTCAGCGGCGACGGTGTCGTCGGCGGGCAGGGCGTTCATGGGCGTGGCCAGCGCGTCCTCAGCGCCCCGCGCCACGGCCTCCACCTGCGGGCGGAGCACCTGACGGGAGAAGTCCTGGATGGAGAAGGTCAGGTCCTCGTCGGTGATCTTGGTCGCGTGGTAGAGGTGCGACAGGGTGACGTCAACACCAACGGTGGTGAGGTCGTCGTAGGTGATGGTGTCACCGGGGTTCTCCTGCTCACGCGCGGTGGCGTAGGCGGGAACCTGGACGGTGGTGGTCATGCCAGCGGCGGGCGCGAAGGACGAGTCCGGGATGCGCAGGCCGGTCATGGGAAGAACGAGCTGACGTCCGAGAAGCTGGACAGCTACGTCGGAGATCTGCTTGGAGGTCAGGAAGGCCACGGTGGCCCCTTTCTGTCTCAGAAGCCGCTGTTGAGTACGGCCTTGGCGATTTCGGCCGGGTCATCTGCGCTTCCAGCATCGGTGCTGGCGCTGCCCGGTCGAAGCTTTTCCTTGGGGACGCGGGTGCGGCCCTGGGAGTTATCCGGTTCCTTCTGTTCGGTGTTGGCTCCGAACGCCTTGAGGAGCTTGTCGGCGTACTCCGCCAACTCTTCGGGAGTGTCCCCCTGGAGCAGTTCCACCTGCTCTGCGGTGAGTCCCTTGTCCGAGGCGACCTTGGCGATAGCGGCTTCGCGCTTGGCGGCGGCGTTCTCGTTCATGAGCGAGGCGACCTGCTGTCGAAGGTCTTCCAGCTCGTCAGGGCTGCCAGCTTCCTTACGAAGCTGCGCCAGCTCTTCACGAACCTTCTTGAGTTCAGCGAAGTCCTTCTTGGCCTGCTTCTCCCAGTTGCGGGAAGTCGCCTTCCAGTCGGTCTCGCCGGTCTCGCTCTTGACCAGGTTGGAACCGAGTCCTTCGCCCTGGTCTTCGGCGGCGGTGGTGGTGTCGGCGTTGTCGGCGCTGCTGGTAGCGGCGTCGCCTCCGTCTACACCCTGCTCGTCGCCGGGCTCGGTCTTGTCAACCTCGAACATCGTGCTCCCTCAAATCCGTCTTCAGCCCTACGGCCTCTGAGTTGACCCTCTTCATGGTTCAGCCTTCAGTGTACTACGCCCTAGACCATACGTCACTCGCTGTCAATCTCCTCTGA
>CALGOD010000765.1 GCA_937957845.1 uncultured Nocardiopsis sp. | reverse complement strand
TCCAGGATGATGTCGGTGCCCTCGACGGTGATGTTGAACGCCTCCAGCGGCTCCTGCGCGGGCCCCCTCAGCGGCTCACCGGTCGAGATGTCGAACTCGCTGCCGTGGCACAGGCAGCGGATGACCTCGTCCACCTCCTGCACCGTGCAGCCGCCGTGCGTACACGCGGCCCCGAAGGCCCGGTAGTCGTCCGGCGCGGGCTGGGTGACCACCAGTTTGCTCTCGTTGAACACCGCTCCGGCGCCTTCGGGGACATCGGTGGTCTGGCCGACGACCTGGCCGTACCGGACCTCCTGGGGCTTGGGTTCCTCGCCGCCACAGGCGCTCACGACCGTGACGGCCGCCGCCGCCCCCGCCGTCCCGAGCAGTCCGCGCCTGCTCATCCGGCACCCGCACGTACTGTTACCGGCCACGACCGAACGCTCCTCACCTGCGCCGAAATATCCACTACACACTGTAGTAGCCATGGCCGGGTGACCGGTTCCGGGGCGGCCCCTCACAGGTGCCCCCCGGGCCGGACGGACCCGGAAGGACACCTGCCGCCTCAGACCCTTCAGAGCGTCTTGGCCAGGAACCGACCCGTGTAGGACTCCGCCACGGCCGCGACCTCCTCGGGAGTGCCCTCGGCGACCACCGTCCCGCCGCCGGAGCCGCCCTCGGGGCCCATGTCGATGACGTGGTCGGCGGTCTTGATGACGTCCAGATTGTGCTCGATGACGATCACCGTGTTACCGCTGTCCGTCAGCCGGTCCAGCACCCCCAGCAGCTTGCGGATGTCCTCGAAGTGCAGGCCGGTGGTGGGTTCGTCGAGCACGTACACCGTCCGGCCGGTGGAGCGGCGCTGTAGTTCGGCGGCGAGTTTGACCCGCTGGGCCTCTCCACCCGAGAGGGTGGTGGCGGGCTGACCCAACCGCACGTACCCCAGCCCGACGTCCTCCAGGGTCTGTAGGTGACGCCGGATGGCGTTGATCGGTTCGAAGAACTCCAGGGCCTCGGAGATGGGCATCTCCAGCACCTCGGAGATGTTCTTGCCCTTGTAGTGGACCTGGAGGGTCTCCCGGTTGTACCGGGCGCCGTGGCACACCTCGCAGGGCACGTAGACGTCGGGCAGGAACTGCATCTCGATCTTGAGCGTGCCGTCCCCGGAGCAGGCCTCGCAGCGCCCGCCCTTGACGTTGAAGGAGAAGCGCCCCGGCATGTAACCGCGCGTCTTGGCGTCGGTGGTCTGCGCGAAGAGCTTGCGGATGTGGTCGAAGACCCCGGAGTAGGTGGCCGGGTTGGAGCGGGGCGTGCGCCCGATGGGGCTCTGGTCCACGTGCACGACCTTGTCGATCTTGTTCATGCCGTTGACCCGCAGGTGTCGGCCGGGCACCTCACGCGCTCCGTTGAGCTCCTTGGCCAGCGCCTTGTACAGGATCTCGTTGACCAGGGTGGACTTGCCCGAGCCCGACACCCCCGTGACGGCGGTGAACACCCCCAGTGGGAAGGTGACGTCGACACCCTGCAGGTTGTTCTCGCGGGCCCCCTTGACCACCAGCTCGTGCCCCCGGGTGAGGGGACGGCGTCTGCTCGGCACCTCGATACCGCGCCGACCCGCCAGGTAGTCGCCGGTCAGCGAGTCCGGCGAGGTGAGCAGTTCGTCCACGATCCCCGAGACCACGACATGGCCTCCGTGCTCACCCGCGCCGGGACCGATGTCGACCACCCAGTCGGCGGCGCGGATGGTGTCCTCGTCGTGCTCGACGACGATGAGCGTGTTACCGATGTCACGTAGGCGCTGCAGCGTCTCCAGCAGACGTGCGTTGTCACGCTGGTGCAGTCCGATGGAGGGCTCGTCCAGCACGTAGAGCACTCCCACCAGACCGGAGCCGATCTGGGTCGCCAGGCGGATGCGCTGGGCCTCTCCGCCGGACAGGGAGCCCGCGGAGCGGGCCAGACTCAGGTAGTCCAGACCGACGTCGAGCAGGAAACCCAGTCGTGCGTTGATCTCCTTGAGCACCTGGGCCGCGATGACCGCGTCGCGCTCGGAGAGCTTGAGAGAGGCGAGGAAGGCCGCGCTCTCGGCGAGCGACATCTGGGCGACCTCGGCGATGGACCTGCCTCCCACGGTCACGGCCAGCACGACCGGCTTGAGGCGGGTCCCCTCACAGGTGGGGCAGGGCACCGTGCGCATGTACCCCTCCAGCCGTTCGCGTCCGTAGTCGCTCTCGGTCTCGGAGTGGCGGCGTTTGACCCAGGGGATGACGCCCTCGAACTCGGTGTAGTAGGAACGGTTGCGTCCGTACCGGTTGCGGTAGGTGACGTGCACCTGGGTGTCGTGCCCCTCCAGCAGGGCCTTGCGGGCCCGTCGGGGCAGCCTCTCCCAGGACGTGTCCAGATCGAACCCCACGGCCTCGCCCACGGCCTTGAGGATGCGCTCCCAATAACCGCTGTTGGGTCCACCCGACCAGGGGGCGATGGCCCCCTCCGCCAGGGTCCGCTCTGGATCGGGCACGAGCAGCTCGGGGTCGACCTCCATGCGGGTGCCGAGGCCGGAGCAGTCGGGACAGGCTCCGTAGGGGGCATTGAAGGAGAACGAGCGCGGTTCGAGCTGTTCGAAGGACAGGTCGTCGTAGGGGCAGTACAGGTGCTCGGAGAAGACCTTCTCCCGCTCGGGGTCGTCGGGGTCGGTGTCCACGAAGTCCAGGACGATGGTGCCCCCGGCGAGCTTGAGGGCGGTCTCGACCGAGTCGTTCAGACGACCACGGGAGGAGGGCTTGACGGTGAGTCGGTCCACCACCACGGAGATGTCGTGCTTGTCGTAGCGACCCAACTTGGGCGCCTCGTCCAGGCGTACGGCCTGACCGTCCACCACCGCACGGGTGTACCCCTTGGACTGCAGGTCCTTGAACAGCTCGACGTACTCGCCCTTACGTCCACGCACGACGGGGGCCAGAACCTGGAAGCGGGTGCCCTCGGGCATCTCCAGGACACGGTCCACGATCTGCTGGGGACTCTGCCGGGAGATCTCACGGTGGCACTCGGGGCAGTGGGGCACACCGATGCGCGCCCACAGCAGACGCAGGTAGTCGTAGACCTCGGTGATGGTGCCGACGGTGGAGCGCGGGTTGCGGCTGGTGGACTTCTGGTCGATGGACACCGCCGGCGACAGGCCCTCGATGAAGTCCACGTCGGGCTTGTCCATCTGCCCCAGGAACTGGCGGGCGTAGGCCGACAGGGACTCGACGTAGCGCCGTTGCCCCTCGGCGAAGATCGTGTCGAACGCCAGCGACGACTTGCCCGAACCGGACAGGCCGGTGAACACGATCAGGGAGTCGCGTGGAAGGTCCAGCGAGACGTCCTTGAGGTTGTGCTCCCGTGCTCCCCGGACTACGAGTTGATCGACCATCGGGTGTGACATCCTTCGGCGTTGGCGCACAGGACGCCGGCATCCTCGCGTGGCGTCGGCTGACCCGTGTGTGACTTCGCGGTATGGCGGTCGAAGGCCTCCCGGCGACCGCTCCCGTCCTCGGGGGTGCGGCACTGCGGGGGTTCAGAGGGAGGGCGAGGCCGCACGACTCCCTGCCAGACTAACGACCGCCGACGACGGTTTCTTCCGCCCCGGAAAAGTGGTGGCGCCCCGGTGCCGGAGCTCCGGGACGCCACCACTATAGAGGAACAGTTGTTCGAACAGAGTCGTT
>CALGOD010000764.1 GCA_937957845.1 uncultured Nocardiopsis sp. | reverse complement strand
GGTGTCCCAGTGTTCGGGGCGGTCCGAGGCCGATGTCGAGAGGGCCTCCCAGGACCGGCGTTCCTCGGTTCGCTCGGGGGGCGGGGACGGGGTTCCGGGGGAGTCGGACCAGGAGGTGGAGGGTTCCTCCGTGACGGGTGTGCGCCAGGACTCGGAGGACCGCCACCCTTCCGACGTCCCGCTCCGGGAGTCACCGGGCGTCTCCTCGTCCTCAGAGCCCTCCCACCGTGCCGGTGAGGGGGCCTCCGCACCCCGGGACGCTCGGCGGGGGCCCTCCGAGGGCTCGTCGACGGGGGAGTCCCAAGGGGTCCGGGCGTCTTCCTCGGGTCGGGTCGATGCCTCGGGCGCCTCGGGCGGGGAGGCTCCCTTGCCGCGGTAGGGGTTGCCCTCGTCGGAGTATTCGCCGGGGTCCGTCGCGTAGGGGGCGCCCGAGGGCGCCGACGGTTCCCCTGGCCCACGACCGCCGAAGCCTCCCACACCCGCCGGAGGCGCCCCGGGCGGGCGCTGGGGGATGCGGTAGGGGTTCGCGGGGCGCGCACCGCGCGCCGGGGCCTCGTCCGACTCTTCAGGCGGCCCGGAGGAATCCGGTTGCCGGGGGGACCGTTCGTCCACGCCTGACCGTCCTTCGCTGGATGTGCGGGAGATACCACGATGCCCCGCCCCCACCTCGGTGGGAGCAGGGCACGAGGTTGAGGGTCGGCGTGGCGGTCGCCTCTCGGCGCGGGGCACAACGGGGCTCCTGACCGCCCGGACACCCACCCGAGGGCGGGGCCGAACGCGGTATTCCGCGAAGGCAGTGGTTGAGGCCCGGGGGACACTTGCTACCACACCGACCAACAGTGACTCTAACTCATCGGATCGGGCCGTTGTTCCGTTCCCGGGGGGTCATGTGCATGCACAATCTCACGACGGGGACCCTCCGTGGGAGGTGCGGGGCCGGCCGGAAGGGCCCGGTGGAGGCCACCGGGCGCGCTCCTATTCCTGGCGTGCGATCCTGGTCTGCTCCTCGCGGGAGAGCAGCTTCAGACGCTTGCGTCCGCGCTCGGCGCCCAGCTCCTCCTCACGGGTCTCGATGCGCTGCCAGCCCTCCCAGGTGGTGTACCGCACACCTCGCTCCTCCAACAGGGCGCGGAAGGCGGTCGGTTCGGGTTCGGCCGCCGGGACGAAGGACTCACGGTCGGCCACCAGGTGGGTGACGGTCTCCAGGGCGTCGCCCTTGGTGTGCCCGATGAGGCCGACGGGACCGCGCTTGATCCATCCCGTGGCGTACACGCCGTTGACCGGCTTGTCGTCCAGGTCCAGGACCCGGCCCTCGGCGTTGGGAACGACACCGCGCTCCTCGTCGAAAGGCAGGTCCACCAGGGGGGACCCCAGGTAGCCGATGGCCCGGTACACGGCCTGTACCTCGTGGTCGACGTACTCGCCGGTGCCCCGGACGTTGCCGTCGCCGGTCAGCTCCATGCGCTCGGTCCGAAGACCCGTGACCCTGTCCTCCCCGAGCACGGCCACCGGGCTGTGCAGGAAGTGCAGGTGAATGCGGTGCTCGGCGCCGCGTGGGTCGCGGAGGGCCCAGTTCTGCAGGACCTTGACGTTGGTCTTGATCTGGTTGGAGTTCTCGCAGGCCTGGAGGCTGCCCTCGTCCATGTCGAAGTCCTCGGGGTAGACGATGACCTCGACGCCCGGCTGTTTGTCCAGCTCGCGCAGCTCCATGGGGGTGGCCTTGCACTGGGCGATGCCACGGCGGGCGAAGACGTGCACGTCCGTGATCCGCTTGGCGCGCAGACCCTCGTACACGTTGTCGGTGATGTCGGTGTCCAGCAGGTCGTCGGCGTCCTTGGCCAGGATGCGGGCCACGTCCACGGCGACGTTGCCCGCGCCGATCACGGCGACGCTGGTGCCGTCCACGTGCCAGGAGGGCGGGACGTCGGGGTGGGAGTCGTACCAGAAGACGAAGTCGGCGGCGCCGTGGCTGCCGGGAAGGTCGACGCCGGGAATGTCCAGCGGGCGGTCACGGTCGCTGCCGGTGGCGAAGATGACCGCGTCGTAGTGGTGGCGCAGGTCCTCCAGTTTGAGGTCCACGCCGTACTCGACGTTGCCGTAGAAGGTGATCTCCGGTTTGTCCAGGATCTTGTGCAGGGCCCCCTGGATCTGCTTGATCCGGGGATGGTCCGGGGCGACGCCGTAGCGGACCAGGCCGTAGGGAGAGGGCAGCTTGTCGAGGATGTCGATGCTGACGGACGTGCCGCACGCGGACAGGGTCTCGTCCTTGGTGAGCAGGTCGGCGGCGTAGATGCCCGCGGGGCCCGCACCAACGATCCCCACTCGCAGTGGTCGCGTCATCGCACAGCTCCAAGTCTTCGCGTCAGAGTTCGGACGCCATTGAAAGGTAAGGCTTACCTAATCTATCTGGTGGTGACACCAGGAAACCCTACTATAAAGGTAGAGAATTCCTCTCGCGGTGCCGATCGCCGACCATGGCCGGCAGGGCCGGCTAGGGGCGTCATCGCAGGTGGGGGCGGGTTCGAGGGTCCCGCCGGCCTGCCTGTGAAGGGTCTCGAACACAGATCAACGCCGTGTCGGCGACGCTTGAATTCCGAGCGCGCTGTGGGGAAAGTCACCGTTTGAGGAGTCCGCCCGCCCAGTGGTGCGTCGGGTCCGTGGCCGAGGGCGACCGTCAGCGTCGCGGGAGCTCGGCCTTGACCGAGGCGGCGAAGCGGGGAACCTGCTCCTGTCCCGACAACTTGGCGATGGCGTCCATGATGGCGTCCGTGGCCG
>CALGOD010000763.1 GCA_937957845.1 uncultured Nocardiopsis sp. | reverse complement strand
CCGGTATCGACCTTCTCAACCGCGAACTGCAACAGGCCATCAATCCCAGAAGAGAGAACGAACGGTTCCCGGCCTTCATGCCGCTCGACCTCGGTCCCACCCCGGAACCGACCAACCCGCTGGAACGTGGCCTGGCCGATCTGTGGCGCCGCACCGCGGGGCCCATGAACCCCGCCGCCCGTGCCGAGTTCCGCACCGCGGTGCGGGACATGACCACCAGCTGGCTCTGGGAACTCGACAACCAGGCCCACCACCGCGTGCCCGACCCGGTCGACTACATCGAGATGCGCCGCATGACCTTCGGCTCGGACATGACGCGGAGCCTGGCCAAACTGACCGGCTTCGCCGACGTGCCCGCGGAGATCTTCCGGACACGGACCATGCGCGAGCTGGAGACCGCCGCCCAGGACTACGCCTGCTTCACCAACGACCTGTTCTCCTACCAGAAGGAGATCGAGTTCGAGGGGGAAGTGCACAACCTGGTCCTGGTCGTGGAGAACTTCCTCGACCTCGACCGTTTCACCGCCCGCGACGTCGTCGTCGACCTGATGCGCGCCCGCATGGAGCAGTTCGAGCACATCCTCGCCCACGAACTGCCGAAGCTCCTCGACGACTTCGACCTCGAGGAGTCGGCTCGTCAGGCCCTGACCCGTGACGCCGACGGCATGAAGGAGTGGATGTCGGGGATCCTGGAATGGCACCGCAAGTGCGTCCGCTACACCGAGCGGGAACAACGCCGTCTGCGCGCCCCCGTCGACCCGCGTGAGGGCGTCCCCGTGGACCACGCCTGGGGCCCCTCGGGGCTGGGCACCTCCGCGGCCCGTCTGGCCACCGCGTTGCGGACCCGGGTCCCCTCGTGACCACGTGGGGTGTCCCGTCGGGTGTCACGCCCGGTGGGACACCTCGGGCAGTCTGCTGCCGGCCACCACGCCGACGATCCCCAGGCCGGCCAGGAAGAGCAGCGCCCACACGACCCCGGCCAGGGCCAGCAGCGAACTGATCCCGCCGACCACGAGCAGGATGACCCCCATCGCCGAGTTCGACACGGCCACGTAGGTGGTGCGCAGGTCGCCTTCGGCCATGTCCACGACATAGGTCTTGCGTCCCACCCGGACACCGGTGTGCATCAGGGTCAGTAGGAGGTAACAGACGACGAACAGCAGGGATCCCCACGTGGTGTCGCCGGAGAACCCGGGCAGGGACACCACCAGCACCAGCACGAGGATGACGCCCGAGGCGGCTCCTGCTCCGACCGCCATCAACGTGCGGCTCGACCTGTCGGCGAACCGGCCGAACATACGCCCGCCCAACAGCGCGGCGACACCGGAGGCGATGACGTACCCGCCCAGTCCCGCCAGTCCCGAGGTCCCCGACTGCACGGACAGGGTGACCACGAACGGTGGGCTCAGCGCCGAGACCAGCAGGAGACCGCGGACGGAGACGAAGTGCCGGAAGGAACGGTCCTCGCGCAGCAGCAGGTAGGTCTGGGCGAACCAGCCCCGTTGCCCCGAGGACCCGCCGTCGCGATCCTTCGATCCGTCGTCCGATCCGCCGGAGGTGGCGGACGACCGTCCTTCGCCGGCCGGCTCCCGGACACTGGAGTAGATCAGCGCCACGCCCACCCACAGCGCCGCGCCCGCGGCCAGTACCCAGGCGAGCCGGCCGGGCGACAGCTCCTCTCCGCCGAACACACGGATGCCCACTCCCAACGTGATGGCCACGATCCCCGCCGCGGTGGTGGCCAGACCGTTGATCTGGCCGCGCTCACCACCGGGGACGGTACGGCCCTGGACGTCCTTGGACGAGATCGATCCCAGACACCGGCCCAGTGAGAACAGGGTCAGGGCGGCCACGATGACCACTCCGGCGGCAAGTCCCTGACCTAGGGCCGCGGTCGCCGCCATCACCGCCACGGACAAGGCCTGGACGAGGGCTCCGGTGACGAAGACCCACTTGCGGTACCGCACCCGCAGGATCAGCGGTGTCAGGAACGCCTGTGGCAGCATCGACCCGGACTCGCGGATGGGCACGAGCACACCGACCAGCGCCGGGGGGACGCCCAAGGCGTGGAACAGCCACGGCAGGACGGTCGAGGCGTTGACCGTCTGGTCTCCGGAGGACTGCAGTGCGCTGGCCGACACCAGACGCAGGCCGTTGCGCGCGACGTTGTTCCGTACGCCCTCGGGCAGCGCCGCCTCCGTCTCCGGGTTGCGCTTGACGAGCGCCGAATAGATCCGCTCGGTCGGGTTCATGATCTCAACCTAGAAGGTCGACCGTGCCCTTGGTCTGGTCCGCCACTCCGAGCGGTGCGGCAGCGGGGCACCTCACAGAACCCGGGTACGCCGCGCTTTCACCGTTGTGCCCGCTCGGTGGCCCCGCCCCGGGCGGGGGCTCAGGTCTGCGGTCTTGGCGAGGGCGCGTTCGTCCGTGGCAGGTCCAGGTGCTCGCGCAGTGCCGTGGACACGCCGTCCACCGCGGCGAGCTGTTCAGGGGTGAGGGCGTCGACGAACAGTTCGCGGACGGCGCTCAGGTGCGGGACGGTGGTCGCGTGGAACGCCTTGGCTCCCTCGGGGGTCAACACCACGTCCGCGCCGCGGCTGTCGGTGGCGCACTCCTGGCGCCGCACGAGTCCGCGGCGCTCCATGCGCCCCAGGTGGTGGGACAGACGGCTGCGCTCCCAGCCGATGGCCGTGGCCAGCTCCGAGGGACGCAGCCTCTCCTCCTCGGCCTCGCTCAGCGCGAGGAGGACGGCGTAGTCGCCGGGGGAGAGGCCG
>CALGOD010000762.1 GCA_937957845.1 uncultured Nocardiopsis sp. | reverse complement strand
GCGGCGAACACCGCGACCAGCTGGTAGGTGTTGCCGGGCTGCATCTCGTGGACCTCGTCGGCGAAGCCCGAGTAGGTCTCACCACCGAAGTTCATCAGGGTCACGTAGCGGACCAGGTCGGTGTCCGGCTCCAACAGCTGGAAACCGCCCAACGCACCCTGGCTGAACTCGGTCGGGCCGCCGGGGTTGACCGCGTCCTCCCCGCCCATGTCGGGCAGCACCGGCTCGTCCCCGGTGTTGGTCAGCGTGACCGTGCTGATCACGTACGCCCCGTCACGGCGCAGCGGGTGCACGTCGAGCCGCACGTCGCCGTCGGTCGCGGTCGCCACGACCTCGGCCGTGTCGTCGGCGACGAACTTCGCCGGCGGGAAGACGTGCCGTTCACTGGAGCCCAACAGGTCCTCACCGCGTCCGCTGGTCAGTCCCTCGTCGGAGCGGTCCACCCGGTAGGCGAACTCCACACGCCGGTTGCGCGCACGGGCCTCCTCGTCGTCGGAGCCGCCCTCCTCCGCGATCAGCTCGGAGGCGCCCCGTCCCTCGACGGTGAACCCGTACCCCTCGCCGAGTTCCTCCTCCAGGACCTCGCGCACGGTCTCCGCCCGCTCCTCGGACAGGTCCTGGTTGTAGTCGTCGTCCCCGCGGCCGTCGGTGTGTCCGATGACGGTGATCTCCGGATCGTCCGGGTCGATGTTGTTCTCCAGGGACCGGGCCGCCTGACGGACGACCTCCTCGGCCTCGTCGGTGAGTTCGGCCGAGTCGAAGTCGAACATCACGTCCGCCTTGAGCGCGACCGTCTCGGTGTCCCCGTCACGGGTGGTGGAGGACACGTCGGAGTCGACGAAGCTCTCCATCTCGCCGACCCACTCCTGCGCGCCGGGCTCGGGGCGCAGGTTCTCGAACTCGACGATCTCGCCGGGTTCGGGGCCGTGGTCGATCATCTCCGCGCCGTTGGGGTCCACCGGATCGGGCTGTTCCTCCTCCACGTCCACGACCGGGATGCCCGTCATGGCGCCGAGTCCGCTGCCGACGAACGTGACCTGCTTGATCTCGTCCGGCAATCGGGGGAAGTAACGCCGGTACCGGTTGGTGGCACCGACCTCCACCGGGTAACCGTCCGGGGTCGGCGCGACGGAGCCGTAGTAGTAGCCCTCCTCGTCCGTGTACTCCCAGAAGGCCTGCCCGCTGACGGGATCCACCAGTGTGTTGGGCATGGACAGGTTCGTGACGATGCCCTCGAAGTGGTCGACGTAGGTGTTCTCGTAGTAGAGGACGGTGTACTCGTCGGTGCGTTCCAGGCCGGTGACGGAGAAGCGCAACGTGGCGTCCTGCCCGGTGTCCTGGAAGATCTGCCCCTCACGGGTGTAGGGGAAGTCGACCACCGCCGGCTCCTCGCGGGGGTCGCCCTCCTCGTGGACGGTCTCCTCGGCGACCTCCTCCACGAGCGGATACTCCTCGCGGGTACCGGTGATGTCGCGGACGATGCCGCAACCCGACAAGGCGATCACCGACGCGGTCATGGCCGCGGACGCGACGAGCGCCCGCGACACCGTGGAGTGCTGACGTGCGGCCATGGGGGATTCTCCTCGCCTCTCGCTCCAACACCCCTTGAGACCCCGGACACACTTCTTTGGTTCTCGGCTTCGGTGTCGGTGACGG
>CALGOD010000761.1 GCA_937957845.1 uncultured Nocardiopsis sp. | reverse complement strand
TGCACGGCGAGCCAATGAAGGTCGGCGCCGGTGCGGGGTCCTCTGTTCCGTACGTCCTGTGCCAGGGTGGGACCGTCGATGTACTCGGTGGCGATCCACGGCTGCTCGGCGTGGGGATCGGCGTCCAGCACTCGGGCGGTGCAGAAGGACTCCACTCTCTTGGCGGCCTCCACCTCCCTGGCGAAATCCTCGAAGAAGCGCGGACCGGCGTCCGGACCCACGCGTAACAGCTTGATCGCCGCTTGTTCCCCGCGTGCGTTCTCGCCGAGGTGGACCACGCCGAAGCCGCCTTGACCCAGTTCTCGGACCAGGCGGTACCCGCCGATCTCGGTCGTTTCCTGTCTCACCGATGGACCTGCCTTCTGAAGGGGGTGCGGGCCTTGCGATGATTATGGGCAATAGTGGGCGACGCCACAGGGGTGTCGAGTGAGAATTCTTCTCGAGCGCGGTCACCGACTTCGAAGCCCCAGGCGGGCTTCCGGTGTTCTTCGCGGACCACGACCCGGAAGGAACCCGGTTCGGCATCGCCGGGACGCTCACGTCTCCCCGGCGGATGTGGCGGTCCTCGCCCGGGAGTCGGGAGTAAGGTCATGGATCCGCGGATCGACCGCCCGCCGTGCCGTCCGCAGCGCTTGTGAGGAACAGAACCGACCTTTCGGGCGTTGGCTCCTGACGTGCCCACGGCCCGTGTACGCCGCCGCGCCGTCCCCGGCCCGGTACCCGCGGAAAAACCGGTTGCCACCCCTTCTACCCTTGACTACTGATGAGCACCACCACGCCCGCGCCCGTCGCGGACTCACTGCGTCCCCGGCTGCGCGATCTCATGCCCTCGGACCGCCACCGGCTCCGTCGGCGTCTCGACGGCCTGAACCGGATCGGTGACGAGCGCCGCCGCGCCTCCGTCCTCACCCAGATCGCCGCCGACATCGACAGGGCCGAGCTGCGCCTGGAGCTGCGCCGCGAGTCCGTTCCCGAACTCACCTACCCCGAGTCACTGCCGGTCAGCGCCCGCCGCGAGGACATCGCCGAGGCCATCCGCGACAACCAGGTCGTCATCGTCGCCGGTGAGACCGGTTCGGGTAAGACCACCCAGCTGCCCAAGATCTGCCTGGAGCTGGGGCGCGGAGTCATGGGCACGATCGGCCACACCCAGCCCCGCCGCCTGGCGGCCCGCACGGTCGCCGAGCGCATCGCCGAGGAGATCGGCACCCCCCTGGGCGAGACCGTCGGCTACAAGGTTCGCTTCACCGACTCCTCCAGCGACAGCACGCTGGTCAAGCTGATGACCGACGGCATCCTGCTGGCCGAGATCCAGCACGACCGCATGCTGCGCGCCTACGACACGCTCATCATCGACGAGGCCCACGAGCGCAGCCTCAACATCGACTTCCTGCTCGGCTACCTCAAGCAACTGCTGCCCAAGCGCCCCGATCTGAAGGTGGTCATCACCTCCGCCACCATCGACCCCGAGCGCTTCTCCCGCCACTTCGACGACGCCCCCATCGTCGAGGTCTCCGGCCGCACCTATCCGGTGGAGGTCCGCTACCGGCCGATCTCGGAGGAGATCCTCGACCCGGAGGAGAGCAACCCCGGAGGCGGGACCGACCGCGACCAGACCCAGGCCATCCTCGACGCCGTCGACGAACTCGGTCGCGAGGCCCCCGGAGACGTACTGGTCTTCCTCAGCGGCGAACGCGAGATCCGCGACACCGCCGAGGCCCTGGAGAAGAAGAAGCTCCCGGGCACCGAGATCCTGCCGCTGTACGCCCGCCTGTCCACCGCCGAGCAAAGACGCGTGTGGAGCTCCCACCGCGGGCGCCGCATCGTGCTGGCCACCAACGTCGCCGAGACCTCCCTGACCGTCCCCGGCATCAAGTACGTCATCGACCCCGGCACCGCGCGCATCTCCCGCTACTCCCACCGCACCAAGGTGCAGCGCCTGCCCATCGAGGCCGTCTCGCAGGCCTCGGCCAACCAGCGCAAGGGCCGCTGCGGCCGTGTGTCGGAGGGCATCTGTATCCGGCTGTACTCGGAGGAGGACTTCCTTTCCCGCCCCGAGTACACCGACCCCGAGATCCTGCGCACCAACCTGGCCTCGGTCATCCTGCAGATGGCCGCACTGGGCCTGGGCGACGTGGCGGCCTTCCCCTTCGTGGACGGCCCCGACCACCGCCAGATCAAGGACGGCGTCAACCTCCTCACCGAACTGGGCGCCCTGCACCCCGACCCCTCGGGCAACAAGCGCAGACTCACCCAGATCGGCCGCCGACTGGCCCAGCTGCCCATCGACCCGCGCCTGGGCCGGATGGTCCTGGAGGCCGAGAAGCGCGACTGTCTGGCCGAGGTGCTGGTCATCACCGCGGCCCTGTCCATCCAGGATCCGCGCGAACGCCCCACCGACAAACAACAGCAGGCCCAGCAGGCCCACGCCAGGTTCGCCGACAAGGAGTCGGACTTCCTGGCCTACCTCAACCTGTGGAACCACCTGCGCAAGAAGCAGCGCGAGCTGTCGGGCAACCAGTTCCGCAGGATGTGCCGCGAGGAGTACCTCAACTACCTGCGCGTACGCGAGTGGCAGGACATCCACGGCCAGCTCAAACAGGTGCTGCGCTCCATGGACGTGGAGGTCCCGAGCCTGCGGGAGGAGGCCACCGACCCCCGCGGCGTGCACATGTCGCTGCTGGCCGGACTGCTCTCCCACGTCGGCCTCAAGGACCCCGAGAAACACGAGTACCTCGGCGGACGGGGCGCGCGCTTCGCCATCTTCCCCGGCTCGGCCCTGTTCAAGAAGCAGCCGCGTTTCGTGATGGCCGCCGAGCTGGTGGAGACCTCCAAGCTCTGGGGGCGCATGGTCGCCAAGATCGAACCGGAGTGGGCCGAGGAGCTGGCCGGGGACATCGTCAAGCGCCAGTACAGCGAACCGCACTGGGAGCGCAAGCGCGGCGCCGTCATGGCCTTCGAACGCGTCACCCTCTACGGCGTGCCCATCGTCGTGCAGCGCAAGGTCTCCTACGGCAGGATCGACCCCGAACTGTCCCGGGAACTGTTCATCCGCCGCGCCCTGGTCGAGGGCGACTGGGAGACCCGCCACCACTTCTTCCACGCCAACCGCGAACTGCTGGAAGAGGTGGAGGACCTCGAACACCGCGCCCGCCGCCGCGACATCGTCGTGGACGACGAGACGCTGTTCGCCTTCTACGACGCCCGTGTCCCCGACTCGGTGGTGTCGGCCGCGCACTTCGACTCCTGGTGGAAGAAGGCCCGCCGCACCGACCCCGAGCTGCTCGACTTCACCCGTGAGGAGCTCGTCAACGACGGCGCGGACGACATCAGTGAGGACGACTACCCCGACGTGTGGCGTCAGGGCGCGTTCACGTTCGACCTCACCTACCAGTTCGAGCCGGGCAGCGCCGCCGACGGCGTGACCGCGCACATCCCGCTGAAGTTCCTCAACCAGGTGGAGGACACCGGGTTCGACTGGCAGATCCCGGGCCTGCGCGCGGACCTGGTCACCGCGCTGATCCGTTCCCTGCCCAAGCCGCTGCGCCGCAATTTCGTACCCGTGCCGGACAACGCCGCACGCGCGCTCGGCGGGCTCACCCCCTACGAGGGAAGGCTCACCGAGGCGCTGGCCGCCGAGCTCACCCAGATGGCGGGGGACCGGATCAGGCCGTCGGACTTCGACCTGACGAAGGTGCCCGACCACCTGCGCATCACCTTCCGCGCCGTGGACGACCGGGGCCGCGTCCTGGCCGAGTCCAAGGACCTCGAACAGCTGCGGGCCAAGCTCAAACCGCGCCTGCGCGAGGCCATCTCGGCCGA
>CALGOD010000760.1 GCA_937957845.1 uncultured Nocardiopsis sp. | reverse complement strand
CGCCGAGGGTGTCGGCGCTTCCGGTCATTCCGAGCGGCAGTACGTATCCGCCCGGGTTGACCCACAGGGTCAAGGCGTCGAAGACGACGTCGCCGGCCTCGCCCACCGCCACCGCAGCCGCCAGCTCGTTGGTGACCTGCTGGTCTAGGTAGGAGGCTTGTTCGAGGATCACCAGCCCGCCAAAACCCTGCCCGACGGCACCATCCTGGACGGCGAAACCGTCGTCCTAGTCGACAGCGTCTGCGTGTTCAGGGCAATGGCGATACGCGGCCAGAACCGCAGAGCAGCAGAAACACTCGCCCAGCACACCCCCGCCACCTACATCGCATTCGACATCGTCGCCCACCAAGGCGAAGACCGCCGGGCACGACCGTGGGAACAGCGGCGGCAGACACTGGAGAACACCATCGACGAAACCGAAGACAACCTGAATCACCCCGGGTTCGGTAGAGGCTTGGTTTATTGAGTCACGGCCTGGTCGGCTGTGACGTTGTGACGGTAGTAGGCCGCTTCGTGGGCGGCGGGGGTTGTGAACTGGCGTCGGCCGGGGAGGATCTCTCCGTGGCGGCGCCGGTGGTTGAACCAGTCGACGTATTCGAGGGTGGCGAATTCGACATCTTCGATGCCTTGCCAGGGGCCGTGGGGGTAGATCAGTTCCCATTTGTAGAGGCCGTTGAACGATTCGATCATCGCGTTGTCATAGGAGTCTCCTTTCGAGCCGACGGAGGCGACCACGCCGTTGTCGGCGAGGCGCTGGGAGTAGCGGATGGATAGGTATTGGACTCCGAGGTCGGAGTGGTGGATGAGTCCGGTGAGGTCGGCGCCGGCGCGGCGGCGGTTGAACATGGCCATCTCCAAGGCGTCGATGGCCAGGTCTGCCCGCAGCGACCGCGACGCTTGCCAGCCGAAGACCCTCCTCGAGTAGGCGTCGATGATGAACGCCACATACACCCACCCCGAATGGGTTCTCACATAGGTCAAGTCTGCCAACCACAGCCGGTTCGGAGCAGTGACGGTGAAGTCACGGTCGACCAGGTCCGCAGGCCGTTCCGTCCCGTTGTCTGTGATCGTGGTGCGCACCCAGGAGCGGCCTCTGCGTACTCCTGACAGGCCCATCTGGGACATCAGACGCTCCACAGTGCAGCGAGCCACCCCGATCCCCTCAACCTGGTTGAGGTGGTCCCACATCTTGTCGGCGCCGTAAGCGACCAGGTTCTCCTTGTGGACCCGCGCGATCACCGGACGCAACTCGGCGTCGCGGACCGCCCGGGCTGACGGGGGTCGGGTCTTTGAGGCGTGGTAGGTGGATGGGGCGACGCCAAGGGTCTTGGCGATCGGCTCGATTCCCCACCGCAGCCCTGCGCTGCACCTGTGCTTGTGCTCGTCGATGAACCGGATCACTTCTTCGATCGGCGGTCGAGCTCCGCCCCGAAAAAAGACGCCGCCGCCTTCAAAATGTCGTTGGCTCGGCGCAGCTCAGCGTTCTCACGCTTCAACCGCTTCAACTCCGCCAACTCGTCGCTCGTGGGCCCAGCCCGGCGACCGGTATCACGCTCGGCCTGGCGAACCCAGTTCCTCACCGTCTCCGGTGTCGGACCCAACTTCTCGGCCACCGACGTGATCGCTTCCCACTGCGACCCGTACTCATGCTCATGATCGAGCACCATCCGCACCGCCCGCTCACGCAGCTCGGCCGGGTATCTCCCATGTCTTGGCATAACTCCATCCTTCCCAAGGAACGGAGCCTCCACAAGACCCGGGGAGATTCACGGACTCCGGAGAGACGATCCCTGATCATCTGAACCGTTCAGGGTAATGACCGCGCTCAAGGCGGCGGCCGAAAGCGACCAGCGACGCAACC